>CABVBB010000204.1 GCA_902496505.1 uncultured Peptococcaceae bacterium | reverse complement strand
GACTCACTGAATCCTGCGGCATTCCATATACTGTAGAGTAGTTATGCAGTTGAGAGGAGTGCTTACAGGATGATGGATGAATGCGGACGTGTTGGTGAGATCGCTTTTTTTGGCGGGGATGACAGACAGCTATTCGCAGCCCTGGCGCTGCAGCAAAGGGGCTACACAGTCACCATGAAGGGGATGCCCCACGCTGAGGATCAGACGAAGCCGACCAAGGCGGCGCACTGCGTGGTGCTGCCCGTAAGCGGGATGGATCAAGAAGGCTGGCTGAATTTATCTGGCGGAGAAAAGATGCGGCTTGACCGCAAATGGCTCGCTGAGCTGAGAAGCGACTGCCTGCTTTTGTGCGGCAAGACAGCGGAAGCTTTTGACCGCTGGTGTCGGGAAATGGGGCTCAAGACGCATCATTATCTAAAGGACCAGGCTTTTCAGGCGGCTAATGCTGTCCCTACAGCAGAAGGCGTGCTGCGCTTGACCTATGCCAGCCGGTCGAAGACCATCGCTGGCTCTAAGGCGCTGATCACGGGTTTTGGCTATTGCGGCAAGGCACTGGCGCTGCGTCTGAAGGCGCTGGGCGCTGAGGTCACGGTGGCAGCCCGCAGTGTGGATGACCGAGCGTATGGCCGATTGCTGGGGCTGAAGATGGTGGAGCATACAGAGCTTGCTCAGATAGCCGCGCAGGCAGAATTGGTGTACAATACTGTGCCGGCACTGGTCTTGACGCAGGATGTGCTGGAAAAGCTGCCGCAGGATGCGGTGCTCATCGATCTGGCTTCGGCGCCCGGCGGGACAGATTTTGCTGCCGCTAGGAAGCTGGGACTGTCAGCCGTCTTGGCAGGCAATATTCCCGGCCGCTATTTTCCGCAGACAGCAGGGATGCTGTTGGCGGAGCATTTAGAGCAGATCATTCTGAAGGCCCAGACCTCATCTGCAATGACAGAATGAGGAGGTGCCATGATGGATTTAAAAGATAAGCATATCGGGCTGGCGGTGACAGGATCATTCTGCACGCTGGCTAAGGTCTACAAGGAGGCTGTGCGGCTGAAGGAAGCAGGGGCAGAGCTATACCCCATTTTTTCAGAGAAGGTGCAGCTTACCGATACCCGTTTTGGGACGGCGGCCTATTGGCGGGAGCAATTTGAAACGTTGTGCGGCCGTCAAGTGATCACGACAGTGGTGGAAGCAGAGCCGATCGGTCCGCAGAATAAATTGGATATGATGGTGATCGCCCCCTGTACGGGCAACACCCTGGCAAAGCTGGCTTACGGCATTACCGATGGGCCGGTATTGATGGCGGCCAAGGCGCATATGCGCAATAATAAGCCCTTGGTGCTGGCCATCGCTACCAATGACGGTCTGAGCCGCAATGCCAAAAATATCGCGGCGATGCTCGCCGAAAAAAACGTGTTTGTCGTGCCTTTCGGTCAGGATGATCCGGTGAAAAAGCCGTTTTCACTCGTGGCTGAAATGCCATTACTATTAGATACCATTACCTGTGCGCTGGAAGCGAAGCAGTTGCAGCCGATCTTATACCATGCCGGCCAGTGACGCTTTGGGCGCATAAGCAAACAAAGGAGTGTGTGGCATGAAGGAAATCACCATTGCTGTAGTGGGGGCAACAGGAGCTGTAGGACAGGAAATTTTAAAGGTCATCGAGGAACGCAAGATCCCCTATAAAGAACTCAAAATGCTGGCCAGTGCCAGAAGTGCAGGCACAACGATCGATTTTATGGGCAAAACATACACCGTTGAGGAAACAACTGAGGATTCTTTCGATGGAGTCGATGTGGCGCTGTTCGCAGGCGGACCAGCCAGCAGAGCTTTTGGACGGCTGGCTCAGGCCAAAGGGACTGTGGTCATCGACAACAGCAGCACATTCCGTTTGGAGCCGGATGTTCCTTTAGTCGTGCCGGAAGTCAATCCGCAAGCGCTCAAGGAGCATAAGGGTCTGATTGCTAATCCTAATTGTTCGACGATTTTGATGGTATCAGCGCTTTACCCGATCTATAAAAAGAGCAAGATCAAACGGGTGATCATTTCTACCTATCAGGCGGTATCCGGCGCAGGTAAGGAAGCAATCGACGAGCTGAGCTTACAGAGCAAACAGTATTTGGCCGGCGAAGAGATCAAGCCGGAGGTATTCAAATATCAGATCGCTTATAACCTGATCCCTCATATCGATGTATGGGTAGAAGATGATTACACCAAAGAAGAAATGAAATTGGTTTACGAGACACAGAAAATTTTTGGAGACAATGAGATCGGCATCACGCCGACAGCCGTACGGGTGCCGGTGTTCAGAAGTCATTCGGAGTCTATCTATATTGAGACTGAGGAGCCAATCAGCCCAGAGGAAGCACGGGAATTGCTGTCACAGGCACCAGGCGTCGTCGTGATGGATGATCCGAAACAAAATCTGTATCCGATGCCGCTTTATACCTCGGATACAGATGAGGTATATGTCGGTCGGATCAGAAAAGATACCACTAATGATCATGCACTCAATCTTTGGGCAGTCTTTGACCAGCTGCGCAAAGGTGCAGCGACCAATGCGGTGCAGATTCTGGAGACGCTCTTGGCCAACGACTGGCTCTAATCGAGAGGTCGGGAATTCGGGGTGGAGAAGTGAAAATTGTTATTCAGAAGTTTGGCGGTACGTCAGTCGCCTCTGAGGACGGCCGCCAGCATGTCATAGGCAAGATCAAAAAGGCGCTGGCTGCCAGCAGGACGCCAGTGGTGACTGTATCAGCCATGGGGCGCAAGGGTTCACCTTATGCGACCGATACATTGCTGGGGCTCACCGGTCAGGCTGGGCGGCCGGAGATGAAACGCAACATGGATCTTTTGCTCAGCTGCGGTGAGCTGATCTCAGCAGTGGTCTTGGCGGATGAACTGACAGCAGAGGGGCTTAAGGCCGCTGTGCTGACTGGTGCTCAGGCCGGCATTATCACTGACGGCAATCACAATGATGCGCGTATCATCGATCTGCGGCCAGAGGGCATCAAAAAGCACCTGGAAGCTGGCGAGGTCGTCATCGTTACGGGTTTTCAAGGCGTCACCGAAGATGGTGAGGTGACCACGCTGGGTCGGGGCGGCAGTGACACGACAGCTGCGGCCTTGGGAGTGGCGCTGGATGCAGAAGCCATTGAGATCTATACCGATGTGGAGGGCATCATGACCGCCGATCCCCGGATCGTGCCTGATGCCAAAATATTGGATTCCATCACGTATAATGAATTGTGCAACTTAGCTTATCTGGGAGCCAAGGTCGTCCATCCGCGGGCGGTAGAAATGGCCATGACCAAGCAGATCCCCTTATGGGTGCGGTCAACTTTTTCGGAGCATAGAGGAACTTTAGTCATTGGTGAAGAGGGTGAAAAAAGCGTGGAAGAACGTCTGATCACAGGCATAGCCTATTTGGAGCATATAACCCAGCTGACTGTTGAAGCGAAAAAAGCCGACCGGGCTGATAAGGAGCTGTTGAATGTCTTTCAGACTTTGGCAGCGCAGGATATCAGCGTCGATTTCATCAATGTGTATCCCCATTATGCCGTTTTTACCATTAAAGATGACGATGGCGCACAAGCGCTCAGGCTTTTGGAAGACCTGCAATTGACCTGCACCAAGCGGGAGAACTGCTGTAAGGTATCTGTCGTCGGTGCCAATATCACCGGTGTACCGGGCGTGATGGCGAAGATCATGGATGCTTTGGTCTCAGAGAATATCGAAGTATTGCAGACCGCCGATTCCTACACCACGATCTGGTGTCTGGTGAACGGCGCGGATAAGGAAAAGGCGATAAAGGCCTTACACCACAAATTTAATTTGAATTGAGGAGCGTGCTGACATGGTATTTGGCAGAGTATTGACGGCGATGGTAACGCCATTTAATGAACAAATGGAAGTGGACTATGAGCAAGCAAAAAAATTAGCATGCTATCTGGTCGAACATGGCAATGACGGCCTCGTTGTCGCAGGGACCACTGGTGAATCTCCTACCCTATCTGCAGAAGAAAAAATAAAACTCTTTAAGGTCGTCAAAGAGGCTGTGGGCGATAAAGCCCTGGTCATTGCCGGCACAGGATCTTATGATACGATGGCCAGCATAAAACTGACTAAGGAAGCGGAAAAAGTTGGCGTAGACGGCATCATGCTGGTGGTGCCGTATTACAGCAAGCCTTCTCAAGAAGGGCTTTATCAGCATTTCAAAACCATTGCTGCTGAGACCAAGCTGCCGGTATTGCTTTACAATATCCCAGGGCGCACCGGCATCAATATGGAGCCAGAAACTATTGCCCGGCTTTCGGAGATCGACAATATCGTGGCCGTCAAAGAAGCCTCCGGCAAATTGGATCAAGTCAGCAAGATCAGAGCATTAGCCAAAGAAGACTTTGTCATCTACAGCGGTGACGACTCTCTGACTTTGCCGATCCTTGCTGTTGGCGGCTATGGCATCATCAGCGTCGTTGGTCATGTGGCCGGCGAGCAGATCAGAGAGATGGTCCAGCTTTATTTGGACGGTCAAGTAGAAGCGGCTGCCAAAATGCATATCAAACTGTATGATCTCTTTAAGACGATGTTCATTACAGCCAATCCGGTGCCGATCAAATATGCGCTCAATTTGAAAGGCATGAATGTAGGTCCTGTACGTTTGCCCCTGGTGGAAGCCAATGACAAAGAAAAGGCAGCAATCAAGGCCTGCTTGGAAAAATTGGAGCTGCTCTAAGCCTCTCCAAAAGTATTTCGGCAGGACTTGCCGGGAAGATGTTTAAAATGATCGTGTTGCGGTGCATATTATCAGAGAGAGAACGCTTGGACCAAACGTAGCGCCAACTCTTTCTCTGCTAATATGCGCTTTTGTTATGAAATTGAAAGATTTGGTGCTTGTTATTGCCTATGAAATAGCATATAATTGGTAATAGCTGGTCTGGTCGGCAATAAAATCTAAAGGAGGTTAAAGATATTTCCAGTAATAAAAAAAGCAAAGGATGCGTCAGTGTGATTCCCTTGGGCGGATTAGGTGAAATCGGGAAGAACATGACTGCAATCAAATGCAATGACGAGATCGTCATCATAGACGCCGGGCTGATGTTCCCGGAAGAAGAATTGTTAGGTAT
>CABVBB010000203.1 GCA_902496505.1 uncultured Peptococcaceae bacterium | reverse complement strand
TCTTTCGATTTCCGTATGGTTATGCTCATCGGTCAGTTATGCTCTTTCAATATACTCGCCGGATCTGGTGTCGATTCTTAATACATCGTCAACGTTGACAAAGAAAGGTACGTTGACAATGACACCAGTTTCTAAAGTAGCAGGCTTGCTGCCGCCGGAGGTGGTATCACCTTTGATGCCCGGCTCGGTCTCGACGACCTTCAGTTCAACTGTGTTTGGCAGCTCAACGCCTAAGATGTCACCCTGATACATATTGATCTGGCAGTCCATGTTCTCTTTCAGATATTTTTCGCCGCCATCCAACTGAGCCTCGGTCAGAGTGATCTGATCAAAACTTTCGTTGTCCATGAAAACGTAGTTTTCGCCGTCAAAATACAGATACTGCATGGTACGTCTGTCCAGCTGAGCCTTAGGCACTTTTTCACCGGCTCTGAAGGTATTCTCGATGGTTGCACCGGTCTTCAGGTTTTTGATCTTGCATCTGACGAAAGCAGCGCCTTTGCCCGGTTTAACGTGCTGGAATTCAACGACCTGGCAAGGATCGCCGTTTAATTCGATTGTTACTCCTGGTCTAAAATCATTTGATGAAATCATGGGTATCCTCCTACATTTTACTTATATTAATATGTCCTAATCAACATATTGTTAAACAATCAGCAGTTCCTTTGGCGAATGGGTCAAATTCTCATAGCCATCCTCTTTGATCACGATCAGATCCTCGATGCGCACGCCGCCCCAATTAGGATAATAAAGTCCCGGTTCGACGGTCATGATCATATTTTCCTGCATCACATGCTCATCTTTGGTGGAAAAACGCGGCTCTTCATGGATCTCCAGGCCAACACTGTGGCCTAAGCCGTGTCCGAAATAGGACAGACAGCCTGCCTCACGATAGACTGCACGGCACAAGGCATCGATGTCCTTGCCGATAACGCCGGCTTTGATCCCGGCCAATGCTTCAAGCTGCGCTTTTAACACTAGATTATATACTTCTTTCTGCCGCTCGTCAACCTTTCCAACAGCAATCGTACGGGTCATATCAGAGCAATAACCTTTGTAAATACAGCCGAAATCCATAGTCACAAAATCGCCCGCCTCGATCTTTTTGTCTGAGGCCACACCGTGGGGCAGAGACGAACGCGCTCCCGAAGCCACGATACTGTCAAAGCTCAAAGACTGCGCACCCTGACGGCGCATGAAAAATTCCAGTTCCAAAGCCACTTCTTTTTCGGTCACGCCCGGCTTGATAAAGCCCAGAATGTGTTTGAAGGCCTCATCACCGATATGCTCAGCCTGCGCGATCAGTTCGATCTCCTCTGGGGATTTGATCATGCGGATATCTTCTACCAAATGCTTCTGCGGCTGGATCGCTTTGGTGCCGAATTGGTTCTTTAAAGCCTGATACTCTTCAACTGTGCAGCGCTCGCTTTCGATGCCCATGGTGTAGAGATCCAATTCCTCCATCTTTTGACGCACAGTCAAATAGGGGCTGAACTGATCCAAGCGGACGATCTGGCAGTCCTTGACCTGTTCATGCGCCTGCTCTACATAGCGGAAATCGGTAAAGAAATAGGCATCCTCCTGCGTCACCAGCACCCAGCCTGCTGTCCCGGTAAAACCAGTCAAATACCGTCTGTTTTCCGGTGAAATAACCAAAAACGTATCCAAATCCAATGCCTTGATGCGTTCCTGAACCTGTTCAATACGTTTGTTCATTTTATCGCCTGACTTTCTTTTCTATTGTCATCCGTGCTGCACAGCATAGCGCAGCGCCATCTCGTAGCCCAAGGGGCCAAATCCGGTTATCTGACCGACGCACACCGGCGCGATCAGGGATTCATGCCGAAAAGCCTCTCTGGCATGAATATTGCTCAAATGGATCTCGATAGTAGGAACCTCGCACGCCTCAATAGCGTCACGGATCGCCACGCTGGTATGAGTGTAGGCTCCTGCATTTAAGAGCACATAATCATATTTTTGCCGAGCAGCATGCAGCGCCTCGATAATGGCCCCCTCATAATTGGACTGAAAAAAAGCGACCGTTACACCTAGCTCAGCAGCAAGATGCTCCAGTGCATTTTCAATATCCTTCAGGGTCGTTGTGCCATATATCTCGGGTTTTCGCGTACCCAGCATGTTCAAATTTGGTCCGTTGATCACTAAAATTTCCATCATGACACCTCACCCGTTCATATTACCATAAAATAGAGCACTTGAAAAGTTGTAACTTTGTAATTTTCACCGGTTTTCAGCGCAAAAATAAACGAATCAGCCTCTTGACTGATCCGTTTATTTTTTCCTGCTCAGGCCGTTTTATTTTTTGTAAGCATAGGCCACTGCTTCATCAAATTCCTGCTGGATCTCTCTCTCCGGTGCTTTGTCCAAAAGAGACACGATGATAATGACCACGACCGAAAGGATAAAGGCGGGTAAGAGTTCATAGATACTGAAGATGCCGCCCACATGCGTCTTGAGATATTTGAAAACGATGGTGCCGACTGCGCCTGTGCAGACACCTGCTACAGCGCCTCTGCGCGTCATACGCTTCCAATAAAGCGACATCAGTACTGTCGGCCCAAAGGAAGCGCCTAAGCCTGCCCAGGCATAGCTGACGATGCCAAAGATCGAGCTGTTGGGATCAAGTGCCATACCCATCGCGATGGCCGAGACGACCAAGACAGCGATGCGGTTGACCCACAGCACTTCTTTTTCGCCGGCTTGGCGTCTGAACATCCCTTTGTAAAAATCCCCAGCCAAGGCTGATGATGTCACCAAAAGCTGTGCCGAAGCCGTAGACATGATCGCTGCCAAGATAGCCGACAGCAGTACGCCGGTGATCACAGGATTGAACATTTGGATGACCATGACCATAAAGATCGTCTCATGCTGTCCGTCAGCCAGCGGCTGCGCCAGATAAGCCCGGCCGACCACACCGACCAAGACCGCAGCGGTCAGAGAAATGATGACCCAGATCATCGCCACGATGGTAGCTGGCTTGATATCCTTCGGCTTAGAGATGGCCATGAAGCGCACCAGAATGTGCGGCTGACCAAAGTATCCCAGCCCCCAGGCCAGGGCCGAAGCGATCACCACCGCAGTAATAGTGCCGTCACCTGTGGGGAAGAGATGCCAAGTGGAGGGATCCACTGCCGAAACCGTCGCCCCGACACCGCCAGCCAGAAACGTTCCGACGATAGGCACGACCAGTACGCCGAAAAACATCAAGGTCCCTTGGATCGTATCGGTCATGCACACCGCCAAGAAGCCGCCCAAAAAGGTGTAAGCGACGATGACCAAGCTGCTGATCAGCAGCGCTGTCGTATAGCTGATGGGAAAAATGGTAGAAAACAGTTTCGCCCCTGCTACGAACATAGACGAGGTATAGATCAAAAAGAAAATAACGATGGCTACCGCTGTCGCAGCTTTTAAAACCATGGTCGTATCGCGGAAGCGATTCTCCAGATAATCCGGCAGTGTCAACGCATTGCCTGATATTTCGGTAAAGCTTCTCAGCCGCTTGCCCACCAGTACCCAGTTCAAAAAGGTACCAATAGCCAGGCCGATGGCCGTCCAAGCCGCTTCCTTAAAACCAGCCACTGATAAATATGCCAGCCCCGGCAAGCCAGTAAGCAGCCAGCCGCTCATATCCGAAGCCTGCGCACTCATAGCCGTTACCCAAGGATTGAGCTGACGGCCGCCCAAAACATAGTCTGACATGTTTTTGTTTCTTTTGGAGTAATACACGCCGATGCCGATCATGCAGATCATGTATACAGCGATCACCAAAAATACGATAAGATCTCGATTCACACTATTCCCTCCTAGCAAAAAAGTATCACAATGCTAAAATTTTACTATACTCCTGCAGCAAACACAAGTGACCACGACAGATATACAGAATTCTAATAGATGGCGCACGTCAAATATCCCCCTCTCAAGTTTTCTGCACTTGAAAGGGGGATAGGATCTAAGCTGCAAAACGCTCTATTCACCACTGATGGTCATCTGGCCTACGCAGACCGTCGGTGCACCGACCGAGCCATGGAAAGTCAGGTCATCGGCTACCGCAGTGATCCTCAGCAAAAGTTCCTTCAAATTGCCGGCGATAGTGACCCCGCGTACGGGATGGGTCAACTGGCCATGATCGATCCAGATGCCTGCTGCGCCCAGTGAAAAATCGCCAGAGATGGTATTGACCGTATGAGCGCCCAATATCTCGGTCACGTACAAGCCTGACTCCACTTGACCGATCAGCTGAGCTTTGGTCAAGTGGCCTGCCGCTAAATAGTAATTGGTCGTCTGGATGCTGGGCGTTCCTTTATACGAGCCGCGCAGACCATTACCGGTAGAGACCGTTCCGGCCTGACGGGCCGAGTGCGTATCGTAAAGGAAATTTTTCAAGATCCCCTGTTCGACCAGCACCGTGCGCTGACAGCTGACGCCCTCTCCATCAAAAGGCGCACTGCCCAAACGATCAGCCAGCGTCCCATCATCGATCAATGTGACCAAAGGACTGGCCACCGACTCTCCCCATTTGCCGTTAAAGAGCGACCGCCCTTTTAAAACAGCTTCGCCGGAAAAAGCGGCGGCAGCGATACCCATCATCTGCATGGTGATGTATGGATCCAGCACCAGATCCGCAACCTGCGTTTTCACCGGCTTAGCGCCCAAAAGCTGAACTGCTCGCTCTGCTGTCAGCCGACCGGCTTTTTCCGGCGACAAGTCATCATAAAATATGGTGATGTCGCTGGCACTGCCGCTTTCCTGCGCCTGACCGTCGCTGCCCAGCGCCAAAGCGTAAACGCCGCAGTAGCTGCCGCGCTGATAGCCGGCCAAACCGTTGGAATTAGCCAGCCAGATCTCGGTCTCGCCTTCCTCATAACCGGCTCGCTCGATGCGTACGACCCTTTTATCCGCGGCCAAGGCTATCTGCTCCGTTTGTACGGCCAATTGCTCCTTATCGGCTAACGACCGCTGCCCCAGTGTCGCATCATACAATGCCATATCTCGATACCCTGGCTGAGGTCCCGGAAAATGATTGGCCTCATCACGGTCATTGTAGCCGGCATTGATCACAGCCTGATGCAGCATTTTATCCAAGGCTGTCGTAGAAAAATCCGATGAATAGGAAAAGCCCAGCCGTTTATCCTT
>CABVBB010000202.1 GCA_902496505.1 uncultured Peptococcaceae bacterium | reverse complement strand
TGCCATTAGTATGAAGTGTTCTTGCTGAGATCAGTATACCGCAAGAGACTAGGCGGAGAAAAATACATTCCCTAAATATCCGCCATATGGTTTTTATATGGTGGGAGAGAGTTTCATCTCGTTGAGCAGGAGACGCAGAACATCCAGAAGCTGCTCTTCTAAAAAAGACAGCGGGGTTTCTTCAGTGTAAAGGATGTAATGGAGGCCTTTGGTGTCAAAACCGTCGATGGGCAGGCTTTTGATCATACCACTGGTGAAATAGGGATCATTAAGACCAAAAAAGTCAGGAAAGATCGCCACACCTTCATCATCAGCGATCAGACGTTTCAAGGTCTCCCGCTCGAAGACCATCAAATAGCCTGCCGGGGCGGGGAGGTCGGCGAACTTGATAAAATTGGCGCTGTTGTCGAGTCTTCCGCAGTTGAGCACGATCATGTCTTTGAGCAGCAGAGGGTCAAAGGTCTCACCCTGTGCCAGAGGATTTTTGCCGCTGATCAATAGGCGAAAACGGCTGGTATTGGTGATCTCATAAGCGATGCCGCGGCGGTTGACCATATGCAGCATTGACTGAGCTTGGGGTTCGCTGCAGCCGCTGTAGGCGATATTGCAGGTGCCTTTGGCCAGCATATCCAGGATCGTGTGCGTATTTTGCTCCTCGATCAAAAGCTGAACATTGGGGTACAGCCGGCGAAAACGCCGGATCAATTCCGGCGCCAGCGAATTGGCCATGACCGGCGTGATGGCAAAATGGACATTGCCGCGGATATTGGCATTGCCAGTCTTGAGATCCTTCATCTGCTCGATCTCGCTGATAACATTGCGGGCCAGCCGCAGCACCTCTTGGCCCAGATCGGTCGGGGTGACGCCGGTATTGCTGCGGTGAAATATTTTGAAGCCTAATTCCTCTTCCAAATTGTTGACCGAGATGCTCAAAGACGGCTGGCTGATAAAGAGCCGTTTCGCTGCCTGTGACAATGAACGCTGATAATCGATCTCGACGATTTGCATCAATTGTTCAAGACGCATAACTTTTTCCTCCTCGTGTGGCTGATCAATAATTCATTTTAGCGCAAAATCAGCCGCTTGGTAATCCCTTTCGGCAAAAACGGAGCAGTTTTGCTGAGCTTTAGCAGAACAAACGAAAAAAACAGGACCCGCCGCAGCGAGGTCCTGTCGATCAAACATATTTTGAAGAAAGCGGAGTTTATCTCAAAGGAAGCCGACCAGATTCCAATAAGGGATGAGGATCAGGCAAACAAAAAGACCGTTGAAGATCATTTTCAGTCCCAAGAACTTGGTGAAATATTTTAATTCGATCAGTCCGAAGGAGTAGAAGATCAGGTATAAAGCGACTTCATACGGCATCAGCAGCTGCTCCAGACCATTGGTCATGGTGAAATACATGGCTAAAGGATTGATGCCCAGATCCACCGCGATCTGTCCCAAGGGCAGAGCAAAAGCGGACATGACGGCCAATGGCGTCAGCAGGAAGTTGAGCAGAACGCATAAGGCCCAGACAAACATCAGCACAAAGGTCGTGCCATGACCCTCTAGGATCGGGATGATCATGTTGGCGACCAATTTGCCCAAACCCAGCGCTCCGGCGGTGGAACCAATGCTCATGCAGCTGGCGACAAAGATGATGAAGCGATAGTTGACTTTGGCGATGGTTTCTTTTGTGCCGATATTGACGCCTGGCAGGAACATGATCAGTGGGATCAGCGCAAAGCACCAGCCGGCATCTACGCCGTGCCATTTGTTGGTGATCAAGGCCAGGAAGAGCAAGAGCACGACGAGGATGGCTTTCTTTTCCCGTGAGGACATAGCGCCCAATTCCTTGTATTCTTCCTGAAAATAGGCTTTGCCGCTGATGGGGACGGAAGGCTTGAAAAATTTGCTGCAAATAAAGGTCATGAACAGCAGGAACAAAACGCCGACAGCATTGTTGAAGAAAAAGCCCCACCAGGATAATTCCAAAGGACCTGTGGCTTCCAGGCCACCATTGACGAGGATGAAAAAGGTGGGATTGAAGGCAAACAGCTGCGGCGGCATCAGCGCACCCATAGCGGCCGCCAGCATGATGCCTGCGGATTCTTTGGAACGGCCCAGCTTCAATGCGGTGCAGATGCCGTAGGAAAGCGCCGCGAAGGGCAGCGCTAATTTGCCTGGCACCATAAAGTTCAGCAATAATCCGGCGATCACCAGTCCATACAGGATGCCGTTATAGGTACAGCCTGTCCAAATGATGCATTTGTAAGCGATCCGCTTGAGCAGACCGATATCATTCAGCGTATCTGCCAATAAAAAGCCGCCGAGGACCATCCAGGGGATATTCTGCGTCCAAGGCGAGAGCACCACGGAAGACGGCGCCAGCTTGCAGATGATATAAAGCCCCGGCAGCAAGATCGCCACCAAGGTCTGGTCGACATTTTCAAAGGCAAACGTCATGATAGCGGCGACGGTGATGGCTAAAAATAATTTGATATGCCCTGTAAATGTCTCGTTGACGGGGATCAACAAAATAAGGAGCGGTATCCCTAAAGTACAAAACCATTTGAGGAAGGATTGCACGTCCCATTTACTGCTTTTTAAATCAACTGCCATTTAAAAACAACCTCCTTTATAATAAATAATAATTGACCTTATGCGCTATTATACAAAGCCCCGCTGTATTTGCATACTATAGATAGCCAATGATGGCTATTAAGAAAATATATAGCCTGGGCCGTATGGCAGCGGCGGTGCACGATAAAAAAATGAGACCCCCAATAAGGGATCTCATCTTTTGACGGTGTTTTAGGTGTTTTCCAGGGCTTCGTAAAGCTGCTCGACGTCGAAGGGTTTGGGCAAAAAGCCGGTCATGCCAGCTTGGGCGGCTTTGTCGCGGTCTTCTTGGAAGGTGTTGGCGGTCATAGCCAGGATGGGGATGGTCTGGGCGTCGCTGCGCGGGAGGGCGCGGATCTCTTGGGCGGCGGTGAGGCCGTCTTTGACGGGCATATTGACATCCATCAGGATCACGTCGTAAGTCCCTGCGGAACTGGCGGTGAAGAGATCGACTGCCTGCTGGCCGTCAGCGGCTCGGTCGACGGTCATGTCTTTCATTTCCAACAGCTCGACGACGATCTCGGCGTTGAGGTCATTGTCCTCGGCCAATAAAATGTGCAGTCCTGTGAGTGAAGCGGCGGTCGCTTTAGCGGGCTGATCAGGGAGCACACCATCATAGAGGGGCAGATCGATGGTGAAGTAAAATTCGGAGCCTTGGCCCCAGGTGCTGTCGACTTCGAGGACGCCGCCCATCAGGCTGACCATTTTGCTGCTGATGGCCAGACCTAAGCCTGTGCCTGGGGCGCGCAGATTGCTGTTTTTGGCTTGTTCGAAGGAGTCGAAGATCCGCTCCTTGTCTTCTTCGCGAATGCCGATGCCGTCATCTTTGACGCTGAAATAGAGCGTGGCCCGGTCGTCGGTGGTCTCCAGCGCTTGGATGAACAGCCGGATGGTGCCGGAGGGATCAGTGAATTTGCAGGCGTTGGATAAAAGATTGGTCAATACTTGCTGCAAACGCATTTTGTCGCCGACATAAAGGTTTTGCTCTAATTGACACGAGACGTCGAGCGTAAGCTGCCGTTCCGCGGCTTGAGCGCTGAACATATCGGTCAGCTCTTCAGATAGCTGCTTAAGATCAAAAGGCGCGGCCTCGATCTTCATCATATCGTTTTCCAGCTTGGACATATCAAGGACGTCGTTGAGCAATGACAGCAGGAATTTGGCGGAGGAATCGATCTTGGCCAGGTTGCTGTCCACGCTTGGCGTTACTTCTTCGGACATGCGGGTCAGATTGGTCAGACCGATGATCGCATTCATCGGCGTGCGGATCTCGTGGCTCATGCGGGAAAGAAAGTCGCTCTTGGCCTTGCTGGTCTCTTCAGCTTTTTCGAGCTTCATCTGCATGATCTTGGCGCGCATGCGGTAAAGGCCGAGCAGGATGATAATGATCGAGAGGAAGAGGATCGCTCCGACGCACAGGCTGACCATGAGCACGGGATTGGTATAAAACAAGGTCTTCAAAGTGACTTTGCTTTTGGGCAGGGTCAGGGTGTTCTGCGTCAAGATGCAGTGGCTTTCTTCTTCGGAAAAGTTGTTGATGGCTTTGTTCAGGATGGAGTATAAAGACACATTGACTGGCCGCGGCAGGGCAAAGGAGACGTCTTCGCGCAGATCAGTATCAGCGGCTAAGCTGATATTGGCGTAATAATCCTGGGCGTAAAAATCTTCGATAAAGGAGGCCGGCATGCGGGTGTAGTCAGCTTCGCCGCTGTTGACGGCTTTGAGGCAGGACTTGTAGTCGGGGTAATAGCGAATGGTGTCTATAGAGCGGTCGGTTTTCATCATGCGGCCTTCGGGCACAGCCATCACCAGGGGCGACGTTTCGCCGAGAGAATTTTTATTGCGCAGGATAACGGAATCCAAGGAGACGATGTCAGCGGTCCGCGCAAGTCCCCAGGAGGCAGCCGTCCTGTCGCTGTCTAAGAAGCAGCCGATCAGATCTGCCTGATCGTTGGCTAAAAGCGTCAAAAGTTCTTCTGAGGTCGCAGCGTAGACATATTCAAACGTAAGCCCTGTACGCTCACTGATGAGCTTGAGGCTTTCGGGGATGATGCCTTTGGTGACGCCGTCCTGCTCATAAAAGAGCGGATAGCGGTCCTTGAGCACGGCGACGCGCAGGGGGCTGCTTTGGGCGATGAATTCCTGTTCTTCAGGCGTGAAGACGATGGAATTGATGTATTTGTCGGGGAAATATTTGGCGTACAGTTCGTTGGCAAAGTTGGGATCAGCCTCGTAGATGGCTTCCATAGCTTGGGAAAGCTGCTGGCAGAGCTCTGGTTCGTCCTTGGCCGTCACGATGTAATAGGGGTCAGCGGGGATCATGGCCGCGACATTGTAATGCTCCTGCTTATAGACGTCAGTGCCTAAGAGGAGGTCAGCTTCGCCACTTTCCAGGCAGTTGCGGTAAGCTTCGGCATCTTCAAAATAGATCAGTTCGCAGGAGATATTGTTGAAGGTCAAAAATTCCTGCAGACGTTCGATCTTGCTGGTAGCCCGTCTAAAGACGCCGATGCGCTGGCCGTTCAGCGTGGTATAGTCGTAGCTTTTGATGACGGGATCGCCCTGCTGGTAGATCAGGA
>CABVBB010000201.1 GCA_902496505.1 uncultured Peptococcaceae bacterium | reverse complement strand
CTGGGCGTGCTGTACGCCATTGACGGCAGCTTGAAGATGAATTATGCGGCTTACTGCTCGTTGATGGTCATCCTCAATGTGGTGCTGCTGCCGGTCATGGTCGGTTTCTTCAAATATATCGTGCGGCCTAAGGTGGATTATCATGTAGTTGAGGGCTTGATCAAAGCTGATGAGCTCAAGATGAACAAGATGCAGAAGATCATGGCCGTCTACATCGTCATCCTCTGCGCTATGATGATCTTGCCCAACATGCTGCCAAATACCTGGGCCATCACCCAAGTGCTGACCAATCTGGGCGTCAACGGCACCTTTATCCTGATCATGGTGGCCATGACCTTGACTTATGCCGCTAGCGGCGACAATCTGATGGATTTCGCCGAAGGCATGATCAGAGGCGTGCCTTGGGGACTGTATTTCCTGCTCTTGGCCGCGCTGACCATTTCCAGCTTTATCGCCAGTGATGCGACGGGTATCGCTACCCTTTTGGTCAATATCGTCAAGCCGCTTCTGGCTGGCCGCAGCGCTTTTGTCTTCATGGTGCTCATGGTCTTCATCGGCTGCATCATCACCAATTGTATCAACAACGTGGTGACCATCACCCTTTTGGTACCTATCAGCATGACTTTCTTGGTGGTCAATGGCGGCAATCCGCTGCTCATGGCCTCGCTCTTTGCCATCATCCTTTTACAGGGCGTGGTCATGCCGGCTGGTTCGGTCTTGGGCGCACTGCTGCACGGCAATGAGGAATGGCTGACCGCAGGACTGGTGTATAAGTACGCCATTTTGGCAGAGTTCGTTTTGGCCTGCGTGGTCGGGTTTGTCGGCGTACCGATCGGGCGGCTCTTGTTCGGCTGAATAAGGGCAGCGAGGAAAGCGTATGGCGGTTGGATGGCTGCTTTGCTCCCTCACCTGCGGGAAGTGAGAAAAATGTGGCTCAGCGCGGTTTATTTGCTGCTTTGGTGAACGAAGTGAAACTTTCGTAGGGCTAGTGAGCACACGATTCGAGGGCTTGGCCACATTTTTCTTTCATTTTGATAAAATGATAAAAGATCTCATACTTTGATTTACTTTTGGCGCTGGTGTGGAGTTTGCTGGCGCTTTGTTTTATTCTTTTTCTTTTGGGAGGGTCAGTTATGGATATTGGGTATCAATCGGCGAGCCGCTTGGAGATGCTGCGGCAGCGGGTGCAGCGGTGTGTGTGCAAGTTTTGCGGGCAGGGGCTTTATTTGCGGCGGATCATATTCAGTGATTATGAGGATGCGCGGGTGGAGATCTTTTGCGAGCATTGCGGGCGCATTGAATTTGGCGTGGAGCGGGAAATTTATGCGTCGGCGCGGTATTTTGTGGAGGAGATGGGGTTCAATTATTATCCGGAGTTGGATGACAATGAGCAGACGCGGCAGATGAATATTGCGAAAGTGTGTGAGATCATGGCTTGGGAGAATCAGAACTTGGGTTTTTTGGCGCGGGAGGGTTTTGTGGTGCCGCCTAAGCTGGATACCAGCACGCTGGGGGAATGTGTGGTGCTGGGAGATGAGGATCTGGCGGAGACTGAGGAGATCGACTGGGACACTTTGCAGGAAGTGCGTTTTGATCTGGGCATGTGAGCGAAGGGGGGAGAGAGGATGAGTGTGATCATAGAAACAGAAAAACTCTGCTGTCGAACGGGTCAGCGTTATTTGATCGGGGATATTTCCTGGCGGGTGGCCCAGGGGGAGCACTGGTGTGTATTCGGCATGAATGGCTGCGGCAAGACGACGCT
Organism: uncultured Peptococcaceae bacterium; assembly: GCA_902496505.1. GTDB lineage: Bacteria > Bacillota > Peptococcia > Peptococcales > Peptococcaceae > CABVBB01. The sequence continues at coordinate 3,442 of CABVBB010000201.1, read as the reverse complement.
TTTGTCGACCATTGCGGGCTTCAAGCAGCCGACGGGCGGGGTGCTGCGGGTCTTTGGCGAAGCGTACAGCGCGGAGAATGTCCTGGCGCACCGACGGCGCATCGGCTGGGTGAGCAGTTCGTTTTTTGACCAGTATTATCACAAGGAATCAGCGCTTTCGATCGTGCTCTCGGGCAAGACCGGCGGTTTCGGGCTGGATGAGACTATCACTGCCCAGGATATCAAGCGGGCCAAGGCGCTTTTGAGCGAGCTGCGTCTGGCCGAGCGGATCAATCATCCCTTCGGCCTGCTCTCTAAGGGCGAGCGGCAGAATGTTTTGCTGGCGCGGGCGCTCTTGGCGTCTCCGGACATTTTGATCTTGGATGAGCCGTGCTCTGGATTGGACGTCATCGCTCGGGAATATGTCTTGGGCATGGTGCAGGAATTGGCAGCCAACACGGACATCACGGTGATCTATGTCACCCACTATACAGAGGAGATCTTGGATATTTTCCAGCACACCCTGCTCTTAAAAAATGGCCGCGTTTATGCCCAAGGCCGCACGGAAGAATTATTCACCCAGGAGCGGCTTAGCGATTTTCTCGATCATCCGGTAGCGGTGCAGCGGGATGGCCGCGGGCGGGTGCAGGTATCAGCAGAAGTCCATTCGCGGCTGAGGGATCTGGTCAAGGAGGTGCAGAACGGATGACAGTACGGTTGGATACTTTTAGACAGGTGGCCCAGGCCAATCGCCCCAAGGATGCCAATCTGGTGGCCGCACAGACAGCGGGCGCCATGGTGGAAATGGGCTGCTTTGCGCAGGAATTCACCGTGTACGGCACAGCTTTTTATGAGGAAGGAAAACGGCGCTACATGGTGAGCAGCGACGAGGCCAAGATCGCCGATTTTGTGCAGTCAGCAGCGCACGCCGGCGTGTTTCCGACACCGCTCAGCCAGCTGACCATGTCGGTGGTCGTGCCAGCGGGCTGCGCAGAGGTTGTGGGCCGGGCAGTGAAGAAACGTTTGGCCAGAGAATTGGCAGAGATGTATCCGCTGGGGTATTTCCAGCTGGCGGCGGCGCTTATGGATACGGCGCCCAATGATCGGGCGGAAAGTGATCTGTGGGCGCTGCGGCAGTCGCTGGAGGGCGTTTTTGACGAAGAGCAGCTGCAATTATTCGAAGGGCTTTTGGATCTGGCTTATCATAAGAAAAACGTCACAGAGCTTACGTATCGTGAGCTGCGCCGCTGGCTGGAACGGACGCGGGGCGAAATGGCCGATGACAGCCGGCAAAAGGATCGTTTCAGCAAGACGTTCTATGGCTTCGTTTATTTCAAGCCGGACGGCAGCCGGGCTCAGGATATCAATGTCTGCCGTGAGGTCATCTATCAGCACCGCCAGGCGTGGCAGCACCAGCAGGTGATCATGACGCCGGTATTCAGCAAGACCTATTGGTATGGTTACGACTGCACGGTGCAGGAGCTGCGGGCGCAGTTTGCCGCGCATTTGGCCGCAGTTTTTGATGAACGCTATTTGTCGTTGTGGCAGCGGCTGCGGGCTATGCCTTCCGCCATCAGCCGCGAAGCGTTCGGGCGTGCGCGGGATCAAGCCAGGGCTGTCTATGGCCGGCCGGCGCAGCAAGCCCTGGAGGCCATCGGCTGGCGTTTGGGTCTGTTAAATTGAAGCGCTGGGTGGTATGATCGAAGCAGGAGCAAAGAAAGGAGGGCATCTTGTATGCTGGTATGTGATGATTCGCGCTGTATAGGCTGCGGGCAGTGCGCTCGGGCCTGCTACAGCGGCTATTTACGATTTGAAGAGGGGCGGGTGATCCTGCCGGAGGGGCCTTGTCTGGACTGCGGTCATTGTCTGGCCGTCTGCCCCAGAGAGGCGCTGACGCTGACGGGCTATGAAGCGGGCCAGGTGGAGGCGTATGATCCGGCGCGCATGTCGGTGGAGACGGAGAAACTTTTGGGAGCGATTCGTTTCAAACGCAGTATGCGCCATTTCAGCAAAGAGGCCGTGACGCGGGAGCAATTGGAGCAGATCTTGACGGCGGCACGCTACAGTCCTACAGTGGGCAATTTTCAAACGATGCGTTTCGCAGTGCTCCAGACGCAGAAGATGGCTGTCGTGCGCCAGGCGGCCAAGGTCCTCTATGAGGCCAAGCAAAAGGACCATCCCGAAACGGCGCTGTTTAAAATGGATACCCTGCGGATGATCTACGAAGCTTCTCTGCGGGACGAGGATCGGCTGTTTCACGGTGCACCGGCGGTCATCGTGGTCATGGACAAGCCGTTGTCCGCCGAACCAGGGGCTAATGCGTATATCGCCGCCTCCCGCATGGAATTGGTGGCGCAGTCCATGGGGCTGGGAAGCTGCTATGTGGGATTATTTATCCGCGCGGGACGCATCCAGCCGGAATTATTTCGGCCGCTGGGACTGACGGAGGATCTCGAGCCCTGCCTGGCGTTGGCGGTAGGTCATCCGGCGCTCCACTATCTGCGCACCGTGCCGCGCCGACCGCTCAGCGTGCAGTGGCTGTAAAGCAAAATTGGACAGCCCATTACAGTATGCAAAGAAGACTTGCTGGCGGGCGTCGCACGAATGTTCTATAATGGATATGAAAACGGCCGCCTGCCGGTGCCTTGGAGAGCGTCGGTGAGCGGCCTAGGTGTCTTGAAAATGAAAGGATCGTGATCGAAATGTATGCAGGAGAAGAAAAACTGCGGCAGCATGCCAGCACGCCCATTGAGATGCGCGTAGAAGAGGTCGTGCCAGGTATCCGCTGCTTCCGCAATTTTGGCAGCAGCAATGCGATATTGTTGCAGGGCGTTGATGATGCAGTGCTCATCGATGCGCTGGAATCAGACGGCTATGGGCAGGAGGCGATGGCTTATATCGATGTGCCTGTGCAGACGGTCATCTACACCCATACGCACGCTGACCATACTGGCGGCGCGGCGGTCTTGGGCGCTCATGCGGGAGAGATTATCGCTCATGCGGCGCAGGGCAGTCAACCCTTGGGCAAATTGGAACTGCTGGTGCCGTCCGATAAGCGGCGCATGGCCAAGCAGCTGGGACTGGGGCTGACGCCGGAAGAGGTCATCTGTCTGGGCATCGGGCCCTTGACGCCGGCCAAAGGCGGCCCCAAACCGCTGGCGCCGACGCTGCTGATGGAGAGCGAGGAATACCGTCTGCACGCAGCGGATAGGGATCTGGTGCTCATCGCTGCGCCAGGAGAAACGGATGATACGCAGTTTGTCTGGCTGCCCGAGGAGCGCATTTTGTGCTGCGGCGATGATTTTTATGCGTCTTTTCCTAATCTCTACACCATCAGAGGCAGCCAATACCGTGACGTGAGCAAATGGGTGGCCTCATTGGATAAACTCCTCAGCCTGGCGCCGGATATCCTTATTCCCGGCCATGGCGATATCCTCCGCGGCCGGGAGACCATCCAGACCGT
>CABVBB010000200.1 GCA_902496505.1 uncultured Peptococcaceae bacterium | reverse complement strand
GCAGGCCATAGCGCGGATGGTCTGGGGAAGCTCATCCAGCGCGGGGATCTGCGTCAGTACGGAAAGAATATGACGGATTAGCTTATTTTTTTCGCGGGCTGTCCAGCGTTTGGGTCTGAGCAGCTGATTGGGCACGCGGCAATAGACAGTGAGCTGCTCCCAGCCGTCGTGCTGAGCGTCCAAGGCTGCGGGACGGTAGAGATAGAGCGGCGGCCGGCGGCTGATATTGCCTTTATAGGCGGCCTCCAGGCTGGGGGTGAGCTTTTTGCCGCTGATGAGATTATGCGCAGCCAGCTTGGGAAAATGGCCGTCGACCAAAAGATGCAGGGCAAAGACGCCGCAGCTGGCCTGCCATTCTTCTTCGTCCCAGCGCAGCTGAGGCAAAAGTTTCTTTATCCCTGCCGGCTGGTCGATGGCACAGACCACGGCATCGGCTAGATAGAGTCCCTGCCGGCTGCGCACACCTACGGCCCGGCCGCCGGCCAGCACGATCTCTTCTGCTGCTTCACCGGTATGGATCGTACCGCCCAATTCCCGCACCAACCGAGCCAGTGCCTGCGCATAGGCGCTCAGTCCGCCGTCGATATGCCAGATGCCTTCGAGCTGCATCACAGCGGGCTGCCAGGTGTCCTGCACTCGGAGGTCGCGGCTGCGTCCGCCGGGATAGGCGGCCAAAAAGGTCAGCCAATCCTCCAAAGGCTGACTCAGTCCGTAGCCTTTCAGCGTGCGTTCATCGCTGCTCTTGGCCGGAGCGTAGCGCTCGTACTGACTGCGCAGCCTGAAGCGCCCTTCGCCGTCAGCCAGATAGGCCAGATAATGGCCGCACTCACGCTCATCGGTCTGACTCAGCCGCTCCAGCATGACCTCGGCATCGCCGGCATAAAAATGCGCCGTTTTGTCCTGCTGCCAAAAACAGGGCATCGCCAAGCGCCGCATGGTGAAATATCCAGCAGGATCTCTGCCCGCAGCGCGAAACGGCCGCTCATAGAGCGCTGGTTCTAAAACTGCCGTTGCCCCGCTGGGCCAAGTATAACCGCCCTCCTGCCACGCACCGGCCCGGCCGCCTAAGGTCTTGTTTTTTTCTAGTAAGGTCACTGCCGCGCCCTTGCTCAAAAGCTCAGCTGCTGCGGACAAACCGCCGATGCCGCCGCCAATGACTATGATCTGCTGATCCATTTCGATCCCGCCTTTTTTTATATTTTGAAGATAACGTCAGTCACAAACGATCCTTTTCTCCAAGGTCTATTAGGCGTAGTATGGGCAAATTTTCCATCGGCTAAACACGGCGCGCCAGTGGATCTGGACACAAAAAAAATCCCGCCTGCGGTATGACACCGTGGACAGGATCAGCTATGGAGCTGGCTTTCAGCCAATATTGATGTTTTCCATCATCGCTTGGACGCAGCTTTTGCAGACCAGTTTGCCTTTGAAATTTTGCACATCATCGGCGCTGTTGCAGAAAATGCAGGCTGGCTCATATTTTTTTAAGACGATACGCTCATTATCGACATAGATCTCTAAGGCGTCCTTCTCATCAATGCCCAGCGTTCTTCTTAACTCAATGGGGATGACCACTCTCCCCAATTCATCTACTTTTCTTACGATACCTGTTGATTTCACGGTAAAACCCTCCCTTTTTCTCTGCTAGATAATATCAGAAAACCCATTTTCCGTCAATACCTTGTCTACATTTGTATGAATAACCAATTTTATGTATTTCTGGGCATTGTCTTATTAAGAATTAGCCATAATTTCAGTAATTCCTGCTTCAAAGTAAAAATATTGGCGAAGAAGTCCGCAGCTATTTTCGACAAAGTCGCAGGAATGCGTAAACCCCGCTTATTTCATCCTTCTTTTGGTATTTTTTCCTGTCTTTTACTGCAAATTCTGTGAAACACCAATAAGAGCCGCGTGTCCCATCAAAAATGCCAGGCCTTGTTTTAAGGGCCTGGCACTGAAACGGGTAGCAGCTTTTATTGATCGAGGACTATGGGAGCGCGATCAGGGTGCAGGAACCATCCTCTGACTTCGGCATAGTCTCCGCTTTCTTCTCTAATTCTGCCAGCAGTTTTTGCAGAGCAGGCTCAGAAATTTTTCGCTCAGCATCATAGCTTACGCCGATCAGCTGTCTGTCATAGCGAGAAAAATCTAAATGCGCTTTTTCGCCATTGACGCCGGTGACCACGATGCCGATCGTGGGGTCATTGCCGCTGTAGCCCTGGGACTGATATTGTGCTGACAGAATGCCGCCATGGACCAAATCAAGTTTTTGCGCGGTCGTTTTGGCCAGCGCTTCATATTCTTCCGGATGCTTTGCCAGCGCCGCATCCAAACCCAGGTCTGCCTTGGCCTCGATGACTCTGCCCCAAGCTGTGCTGAAGCGTTCGCCGGTCACGGCATCGATCATGAAGCCATAGCCCGGATCATTCGGCGTCCGTTGATCGCCATAGCGGATGTCGCCTGACCAGAAGGGTCTGGGAAATGTCTCGGTCCCTGAGCAATACCCCATATAGATGGTCGCGCCTTCCAGATCAGCGTCAAATACTTCCCAGACCATCTGCGCCCCCATCTCTGCCGCCTCACCCATCGTCAAGTCTTTGGCACCAGGCTGCTCCTGGTAAAGTTCGTCGGCAACGACCTTATAGTTGGCTTTAATGTAGCCCTTAGGGATCGTATTTTTCTGAGCAGAGGCTGTGTAGGTCGTAGCCACGGTATCCACCCCGCCCAGCTCGGCCGCGGCCGCCATCTGGGTCAGCCCGCCGAAAAGCAGCACGCAGAGTGTGATAGCGCCTGTCGCCGCCGCTGCGGCTTTTTTGAGTCCTGTTTTACTGATCGTGTTGTCGTTCATCATAACAACTCCTTTTAGATTTATTGGTTGTGATCACATCGATCAGGATACCTCAGCCAAATCACCAAGTTATCACCGACTTATGAAGAAGTTGTAAAAATCACGGCCGCTGTGGTCCCTTTTCCCTTTTCCGAATAAAATTTAAGCAGCGCCCCGTGCGCGTGCGCGATCTGCGCGCAGATCGACAGTCCCAGTCCAGTGCCGCCTGCTGCTCGGCTGCGCGATCTATCCGCTCGATAAAACGCCTCAGTGATATGGGCCAGTTCCTCTGCGGACATGCCTTTCCCCTGATCTTTTACCAGCAGATAACGGGTCTCGTCTGCTTGGCTGCTGCCAGCTGTCACCCAAACGTCTGAGCCTGGGAAAGATGCTTTGATGGCGTTGTCCGCCAAGTTCAGAAGCAGACTTTCCAACAGCTGTTGATTGCCGTATAAGGAGGGCGTCTCGCACGCGAAGTGCAATGTGATATTTTGCAGCTCAGCCTTTGGCGTCAAGAGATTTTTGACCGTCTCAAACAGATCCGTGACGGCAATTTCGTCCATCGGCGCTTCCTCAGCCCGCAATAAGGCCAGCTCCAAGAGCTGTGAGGCCATGGCCTGCATACGGCGGCATTCTGACAGGATATAGCCAGCGGCGGAGATCTTTTCTTCTTCGGAGACTGCTGCCCTCTGCAAATACTGCGCATAGCCATAGATCGCTGTCAAAGGCGTCCGCAGCTCGTGCGCAAAGCTGTCAATAAAACGCTGCTTTTGTTCTGCTGCATCGTTTAGGGCGGCGATCTGCTTTTGGATCTCTTCCGCCATCTCGTTGAAACTTTTGGCTACGCTGGCCAGTTCATCTCGTCCATTGACCGCTAGCCTTTGGTCATACTCTCCGGCCGCAATACGCTGGGAAGCCCGCGAGATCTGACTGAGCGGGCGAAAGATCCGGTTGAGCAGCAGCATGAGGCTCAGCGCCAGCAGCACCGAAAAGAGGATGCTTAGAAGAAATAAAGTGTTCCTCAGCTGCTGCCAAGCGGAAAGGGTCTCCTCAAAAGAGGCTTGATAAACGAGCGTATAGGTCTCAAAGGGCGCGGGCAAGCGGCCGGCAACGGTGATCAGCGCTGGTCCGGCTGTATCGATGGCTACTGTGCGTGTCCCATCGGTCAGGTCAGACCACCTAAATTCCGGCGCTGATTCTCCAGCACCAGCATCGAGGCATTGCTCCTCGTGAAAGAGATAAAAGCTGCCGCTGCCTTGAGAAAATTGCGCATAGGGCTGCATCAAATCGCTGACAACGGACGCGCTGAGCGCATCACGGTTTTGCAGAGCATGCAGGTCGTTGAGCAGAGCGGCGGCGACGATATAATGTTCGGCCAGGCAGCGTTCTTTGGCACTCTGCGTGCTTTCGCGCAGGGAGCTCAAGGTCACGATAAAGATGGCGCTGTAAAAAAAGGCCAAAAAGAGCAGCAGCGTCAGAAAAAACGTGCGGATCTTCAATTTTTCACCTCCAAGCGATAGCCCATTTTGTAGACTGTTTTGATCTCGTCCTCTAAGCCCAGCTTTTTCCGCAGCTTTTGGATATGCACATCTACCGTACGCGTATCCCCCTCAAAATCATAGCCCCAAGCCAGTTCCAGCAGCCGTTCTCTGGAAAGAGCCAGATTGCGGTTGGTGATCAGCGTTTCCAAGAGCGCGAATTCCTGCGGCGTGCAGTCAATGACCATTTCTCCGCGCAAGATCTGGCGGCTGTCAAAATCGATCTCCAGATCTTTGAGCTTGACGCGGCGGCTTTTTTTCAGCGTGCGGCGGAGAACGGCTTCCACTCGGGCCAAAAGCTCCTCTATCTCAAAGGGCTTGACGATATAATCATCCGCGCCCATCCTCAAGCCTTTCACCCGATCGGTCAGATTGCCTTTGGCCGTCAGAAAAATGGCTGGGACGTACTGAGCCTGCGCAAAAACGTCAAAGCCATCGATCTCTGGCAGCATGATATCCAAAAGCAGCAGATCATACGGGTGTTCTGCCAGCGCGCAGAGCGCCTGCTCCCCGTCATAAACAGGAAAACACTGATGACCGACCAAGCGTAAATTGCGGCACAGCAATTCATTGATAGCGGCTTCGTCTTCTACGATTAAAATATTCGCCATTTTCTTCACCTCTTTGTCCAGTATAGCATAGTCTTGTTACCAACTTGTAAAAACCTGCCCGATAATTTGACCGCTGCTCCCATCAGTCATATCCGGACGCAGCAAACAGCCCGCTAGAAAATTAGCGGGCTGTTTGCTGTATATCTTAAAAACGGATCTCGCCATTTAGATCATCATCGTCATCTTCGATGACAGCATCCACTGGCGGGGCTTCTTCGATCTGGACGCAGTAGCCGTCGATCTTGTCGTAGCCGG
>CABVBB010000199.1 GCA_902496505.1 uncultured Peptococcaceae bacterium | reverse complement strand
TCGACTGGTTTTTGGTTTATTCGCTTCTAACTGTTCAATTTTCAAAGAGCTTTCATCTGTCGGGGTTTGTCCCGAGCAGCTCGCCGTCATCTCTTGACGACTTTTATAATTATACTGATGTCGGCCCATATTGTCAACACCTTTTTTAACTTTTTTATTCAAAAAGCTAAAATTCCTCGCAAAGCCTGTATTCATGGGCGTTTGCGAGGACTGTTCCAAATAGGTATTTTAGAGTTCTTTCAAATATTCTGCAGAGACCCAGCCTTTTGTGCCGTTGGCTGTAATGATCTGATACCAACCATTTTTCTCACCGATGATCTCGACTTTTTCAGTATTGGGGATGCCGATGAGGACTTCCCCGTCTTTGGGCGTCTTGCGTACATTGAGCGTCGCGTTGTCAGAGACAGTGGGCTGACCCATGCGTTTTTGGCTGGTGGTATTGCTGTCTTTGGTGTCAGTGGTATCGCTGGGCGTCTGGTCGTCTTTTGTTTCGGGTTCTGGCGTGCTTGGCTTCTGCTCGTCTTGATCATCTTTTTGGGCAGGGGGCTGCTGGGTGTCATTTTGCTGTTTCTTTTCTTGTTCCTTAATAAAATCGTCGATCAGCTTTTCTTCTGGCGTTTTGCTGGCGGGCAGCAGGCCTGAGACGGAGTGCAGGACATTGCCGCCGGAAACAAAGGCATAGGCGGCCCCACCTAAGGAACCTATGGCAAAAAACAGGATGGAGAGGACAATAAGCGTCTTGACCTTCATGGCAACGTTCCTTTCTGCGAATAGACTATTTTTTGTTGGTATCGTCGGGAATGTTTTTGTTATTGACAGCAGGGGTCTTCAGACCGATGATGCCCAGTTTGCGGGCACCGATAAGCACAGCGGTGGAGATGATGACCAAAAGGATCATCGCCTGAGTGGTGGTGACGTAGCTGATCAAGAGTCCGCTGGCGGCCAGCACGATGTTGATGCCGTAAATGACCAATACGGTGTTGCGGTGGCTGAAGCCCATGTTGAGCAGGCAGTGGTGCAGATGTTCTTTATCGGGTTTAAAAAGGGGCTGATGCTTGATGGTACGGCGGACGATGGCAAAGAGCGTATCAAAGATGGGGATCCCCAGTACCAAAATAGGCGTGACTAAGGAAATGAAGGTAACGCTCTTGGCGACGCCCATGACAGCCAGTACGCTCAGGACGTAGCCCAAAAACATGGAGCCGGTATCGCCCATGAAGATCTTGGCCGGGTGGAAATTGTACCGCAGAAAGCCCAGCGCTGCGCCAGCCAGGATCAGAGCCAGAGCCATCATGGTATATTGTCCGCTGCTGTAACCGACGATGGCCATAGTGATGGCGGCGATGATGGAGGTCCCTGCGGCCAGTCCATCCAATCCGTCGATGAGGTTGACCGCATTGATGATGCCGACGATCCAGATCACAGTGACGGGAACGCTGAAAAAAGCTAAGTGCAGCGGCAGTCCGTCTAAAGGATTGCTCATGAATTCGACGCGAATGCCAAAGGCTACGGGAATGCAGGCGGCAGCGATCTGGCCGACCAATTTCACCTTGGCAGGGATATCTTTGCAGTCGTCCCAAATGCCGACAGCGATCAAAAGGGTCGCGCCTAGGATCAAGCCAATGAGTTCTCGCGTCATGGGCTGGGTGAAAACGATTACCGCCACAAAGCTTAGGTAGATCGCCAGTCCGCCCATACGGGGCATGAGGGTCGTGTGTACTTTGCGGGCATTGGGTTTATCGACAGCGCCGATCTTGATGGCAAGTTTGCCGACCAAGGGCACCAAAAACAAGCAGATGATCAACGCTATGAGCGCGTAGATCAAGTCGTATTTAATCATGATTTTATAGCCTCCAAGCAGTGCTTCGTGATGAATCAAAGTAGTTCGTTGCTTCGTTTATTGTAGCTTGCCTCCAAACATTTGGCAACAGGAAATCCTTAGCGCTCTTGCTGCTTAAGCTTTATTTTTATCAGAAGAGATCAGCGGCTACTTTGGCGGGCGCTTTGGCCTGCAGAGCAATGATCTCTTTGTAGCGCGCCGTCTGGGCGATCTTTTGCGCTCTGTCGGCCCAGAGGTCTTCTAAAAGTTTGATCAGGCGGGCACTGTCGACTTGATCGACAGGCACCATATCACCGTCTAAGCGCAGACTCTGCATAAAGCCGTCGATCTTGGGATCGTAAGAAAGTGCGGCCATGGGCTTATCCAAAACAGCGGCCATGATCAAGGTGTGCAGCCGCATGCCGAGGACGAGATCGCTGTTTTTGAGGATGGACATGATCTCTAACGGCGTATAGTTGGCCGCAAGGAGCAAAGAGGGCTGATGCATGATCTCGGCGACTTTTTGGCTTTCTTCGCTGTCTTCACCGTAGTGCATGGGCAAAAACACCACCTGCCAGCCGCGGTTGGCAAAATGATCGCCCGTCAGCGCCAATTCGCGCAGCCTGTCGCCAGTTTCCTGCCAGGGTCTGACGGAGATCATGAGCGTCGGTCCGCCGTCAGCCTGCCAGCCGATCTCTTCTAAATAAGCTTCACCGACAGAGGCGTTGATCCTGCTCGCCTCAATGCCCATGACGGGATCGACCCCCACTTGGATCTCTCTGCGTACGCCCATATCCAAAAGGGTCTGCCGCGAGGGCAGGTCGCGCACGGTGATGGCCTGGACTTTGTTGAGCAGCTTGGCTGTCAGGCGGCGGTTGCGCTGATGCTCGATGGGTCCGATGCCTTGGGCATAGATCATGACCGGCTTTTTGAAATGCTGCGCCAGCCAGATGATGCCTAAGTAATATAAAATGCCGTTTTTGCTGGTGACATCTTGCAGCAGACTGCCGCCGCCTGAGATCAGCAGGTCGCAGTTTTTGACTGCCTTGTAGATGCCTTTTTTGCTCCAGCGATCCACGGCCTCCACTTGATACAGCGCTGCTGTGGCCTCCGGCTTGGCGGAAAGCACGGTGATCTCCTCTATCCCCACTTGACGCAGACTCTCGATGATCGCATACAATACCGCTTCATCACCGGCATTGTCAAATCCATAATAACCAGACAATAAAACTCGTTTGCTCATTCGCTCCCCCACCTTTTCCCTATTCGCCGCAAGCGGCGTGTCTATGTAAGCGGCTGCTGCAGCCGAGAGACAAATGTCCCTGGGCCGCAGCGGCCAAACGTTTAACGTATGTTGACGATATATTTCTTATAAAGCTTGAGCAGCAATTCGATGACGATGATGGCCACGACGCCCAGCACGATGCCCAGTACCAAGCCGTTGAGGCTGCGGCGCAGGGACATGATCAGGGCAGTATGGATGTGGGCATAGGTGTTGACCAAGGAGACCTGTCCAATCACAGCCGGTATGGACAGGAACCATTTGCCCCGCGTAGCGCCAAAGTAGAACATGACCAATGTCAGCGGATAGCCGATCAAGAATTCTTTGCTCCGCGGCCGTACGCCCATGACGTCATTTAGGAAGTTGCGCATAGCGGATTCTGCTCCGCTGAGCTCAGCAGTAGTATTACCCGTACGCGCCACATAGATGACCGCAGCAACGACCAAGATCCCCGCTAAAAAGGCCCATTTATAGGTGACTGCCTGGTTGAAAAGATCCTTGACGGCTTGTACGGGATCTTTTTCCCGCCAGATATAGAGCACCAAGGGCACCACGATAATGGGGATGATGTGCGCGATCTTCACGCCGCTGAACTGATCCAGCTTGAGCATGAAGAGCACATCTGCCAAAAGTCCGACCATCAGGATCGCGCCGATAAAGCTCAGTGCGCACATTTTTAAGAGCGTCACGATGCTTTTGCCGATATTCTGCCGCTTGGGCTGGATAAAGATCAAGCAGGAGATGATGGGAAAGACCATGACGCCAGCCAAAGCCATGAGCTTGCGGGCCAAGATGGGCGATAAGGCGAAGAGCCCTCCCCAGCACACCGTGGTGATGATAAAGCCCGCCACAGCCAGCCGCGGCAGTCCCATCTGCAGGAGCATCAAGAGCACACCTGCAGCCACACCCAGTCCAATGACGAACATCACTATGCCGTTGACATTGATGCTGGCCGGTTTTTCATACGTCCCTTGCAGCGTAAAGCCGGAGTCCTCCAGGCCGCTTGCCAGATCATCCAGATAGGCCAGATTTTCATCTAAGGCCACGGCTGGGGTGTACACGTCCATGAAGCGCACCAAGAGGGAGCGCATATTCCGCTCTCTGGCCGCCAGCATCCAGCGATCCAGCATTTCCGGCTCAGTGAGCTTGCTCATTTCATTGTTGGCGATGGTGTGCAGACGAATGACATCCTTGTCCAGCAGCAAGCCCAGCTGGTTGAGTCCAGCCTGCTCGGAGAATTCGATGGTGCCGACTGGCGCCAAGGTTTCGCCATCCACGCGCAAAAGCTCAGCAAAGGTGCGCAGCTTGTGCGGGTCGATGCCGCTGGGGATGGTTTTATCATTGAAAAGGATCTGCGTGACATTGGGCATCTGTTTCAGCTCATCTGTCACGAAACGCAGCGATTGATCTGTGGGTTCTTCTGACCAGCTGCGCATCTGAGGAATGACGCCCATTTGGCTGGCAGCAGCATAGCCCAGCCCCTCTTGATCGTAGCCGATGCCGATCTCCGTGACAACGGAGCGGGCGCGGTCCAATTCCGCTGCTGAACCGGGGATCGCTACAGGCACAGCCACGACAGGCACCTCGCCGTCATAAAACATCGCGCCATCGATCTTGTGCAGCAGATGCGCCTGGACCTGCTCGGCCCACGCCTCATCCAAAATCGCTACATAAAGCGTTGCATCATTGATCGAAAGATCTGGGCTGACCTTGTCCGCATAAGCACTATGCCGCAGATTGTCGCCCAAGGTGAGCTCCACTTTGCCCAGCCTGTCCAGATCGCCGACACTGACTTCCTTAAATAGGATGGCACTGACGCCGTGTGCTTGCAGCGTATCCAGCATCTGCGGCACGCTCAGCTGATTGCCGTTGGCCAAGGAGACCACATCCGTGTAATTGACAGAGACCTGCACGGTTTTATACGCTTTTTCCGCAGCCAGCCGCTGTCCCCATAGGGTTAGACTGCAGACGATAGCCACTGCGACCAGCGCCCAGCCGAAAAGCTGCAGATAGTTCTTTCGGGATTGTTGTTCTTTCACCACTGCTCCTCCTTCTGTTGTCAGGCAGAAACGCTCTGCCATAGCTCGAACACATTAATCCTCATTGTATCACACTCTTTTGCTGGAATGAATAGGC
>CABVBB010000198.1 GCA_902496505.1 uncultured Peptococcaceae bacterium | reverse complement strand
GGCCACAAGAGATCCACCGTGATCCAGAGATAAACCGTCCCTATAAACAGCCCCAGTGCTTTCATCCCCAAAGCCGTGATCGGTTCTGGGCCGGGCAATATGCTTAAAATGATCATGATCCCGATACCAATAATAGTATGGATCGTCTTGCGTCTTGCTTGATTCGTTTCTTCCATTCTTTTCACCTCATCGTCAACATTTGCTTGGTCATTGGTTAATAAAAAATTGCTGAAATAACTTACGTCGGCCGACGCTTCTGTGCTATAGTCCCATTTTATATCCATTCCATAAACAAGTCTAATATGTATAAAGTATCGGGCCGATAGTTTGAAACTATCACCATTTTTGTCGAATCAAAAAAGGCGTGCGCATCACGCACGCCCTCTTGGCTCTACTCCTCCAGTGTAAGCAGATCGAGACTGCCCTGCTGCACCACCAGCGGCATTTCTGAATCGTTCCACAAGGTGACGGCAGCGTCCTGTTCGGCAGGCAGGTGGATATTGAGCATCGTTGTCACGGACTGACCGGCCTGCACTTGGGCAGAGAGGACGGCCGCCAGGTGGTCGCCTAGACGCAGCGACCATACGGCTAGACCGTCTGTATCGGCTGTAAAGGTCAAATTGAGCAGCAAAAGATTCTGCGCGCCGCCTAGGGGCACTGCTGTCTGCACGGGCCAGCCGGGCTGCCCCCAGCCCAGCGCTTCGCCTGGCGCCAGGGACTGCTGGGCGACAGCGGCGCAGGCGCGGTAAGCTGGCAGGCTTTGCGCTGGTGTCGGCGCCTCTTCCGTCGGCAACACGGCTTCTGCTGTTTCCGCCAGCCCTTCTTCCGCACTCTGCTGCCGTGTCAGCTCGAAAGGCTGGCTCATGCGGCTGCCTGGTCGTTTTCCCCGGCGGGGATTGGGTCTCTGCATCATATCGTTTCCTCCTTCTATCTGGCGGTCAGGCCAAAACGCTGACCGCTTGGGCAGTCACTGCCTCTATCCTATGTATATGCCTCGTTTGGCCTTTGGCGCCACCCTTATGCAAAAAGCCCCTGTTTTTATGCAGATTGTTCTGGACAACACCCGCCGGATGTCGTACCATAAATAGTATTATGACGGATCAATCAAGGAGCTGACGCCATGGCTCAAACCGATACTGCCACCGCAAACAGCCGTGTGCGCCGCAAGCGCAAGCTGTTTTTGCGCGTCTGGCCATTTTGCCTGCCGCCGGAATGGGACGACTGTGAACAAGGCGCCTATTTCGACGAGATCGATGAACTGCTGGATGAATGGATCGAAGACGATACCGAATAACTTACCTGCTAACCCACTTTTTTGGAGGATCCCTGCTATGCGACTGGAACAACTCAGCATGATCTTAGAGGTGGCTCGGGCTGGTTCCATATCCCAAGCCGCCAAAAACCTCTCTCTGTCTCAGCCGTCTCTGAGCACAGCTATTGCATCATTAGAAAAAGAATTAGGTCTCAAATTGTTCAACCGTTCTTCTCGCGGGATCTCCCCGACCCCTTCGGGCCAGGAGGTCCTGGAGATCGCCCAGAACTTTTTTGCCCAAATGGATCAGCTGCGCCAGCTGGTCCCGGAAAACAAGCGCCGTCCCGAGCGTCTGGAGATCGCAGCCAGTCCCTCGGCTGCCAGCACGATCCTTTTGGAGGCTATCACACAGTTCCGCCAGCTTTACCCCGATGTACAGATCACCTTATCGCAGTGCCGTTTTCCAGAACTGATGCAGAAGATGGCGCAGTCACCTGATATCATCGGTCTGACCAGCTTCAATCCCGCCAACAGCGAACGTTTCCACCAAACGCTGGAGGAGGTCAGTCTGGTGAGCTCTTATCTTTACAGCGACACCTTCTGCCATCTCGTCAGCAGCGCTGATCCTTTGGCCCAGCAGGAAACTGTGCTGTTAGAGGATATCGTGCGCTATCCGTTCATCTATTTCACCACCTTCACCGAGCATTCGCTCCATCTCCAGTGGCGGCAGATCTATTCGGATTTCGGCATCTTTCTCCCGCCCACGCTGGACAATCCACCCAGTTTGCTGACGATGACCTCTCTGGAGGCGGTCAAGCGGTTGGTGGCCGACGGCTGCGGCATCGCCCTGCTGCCCCGTACGGCGCTGTATCAGGATCTCTACATCCAAAGCGGCCGCATCGTACCGGTGGAAGTCCAAGACGTGCAGCTGCATTTTGAACACTACCTCCTGCACCACCGCCAGCTTCAGCTCACCCCGGCGGCGCAGACGCTGGTGACCATCATCAAACACATCTACCGCCAGCTGGACAGCCAAGGAGGTGCTTTTCCATGCGCTTAGAGCAGCTCAAATATGTGGTGGAGATCTATCACACCCATTCGCTCTCGCAGGCGGCCAAAAACCTCTCGCTGTCTCAGCCGTCGCTCTCTAATGCACTGGCCGCCTTGGAGGAGGAATGGGGCGTCAAGCTCTTTCACCGCTTGACCACCGGCGTCATTCCCACGGAGGAGGGTGAGCGGCTGATCCCACAGATCACCGAGGCGCTCAGCGAGCTCGACCGCTTATACGCTGTCCGCTCTCAGCCTTCTGCCGCTGGATCGATCCATCTCCTGGCCGCACCGGCCATTTGCAGCGGACTGCTGCCGCCGACTATCCTGGCCTTTCAAAAACACTATCCGCGTGTGTCCATCTCCGTACTGGAGACCCGTCCGGAATTTCTGCTGGAGGAACTGACCGCTCTGCCTGGCTATCTGGGACTCAGCGCCTATGATTCCTCCATCGACACCCTGTACCGTTTGCAGGCAGAAAGCCGGGATTTCCTCATCGAGTATCTCTATGAGGACTGCTTCATCTGCTGCGCTCCGGCAGATAGTCCCATCACCCACCAAAAATATTTAACTCGGGACAAGCTGCGCGAATACACGGGTATCAACTATTCCAGCCTGATCTTCGGCGGCTTGGACCCTGCCTCTGACGAGGTGCCCCAATTTCCGCACGAGCTGTATCAAGACAGCAATGCCATCGGCGTGGATACGCTGGAGAGCCTCAAAAAACTGATCGCCTCCGGCGCGGGTGTATCCGTGATCCCACGCAGTGCCCTTTACCAAGATGCTTACCTGGCTGCCGGCCAGATCGCTGAACTGCCTTTCGAGAACAACCAGGTCCGCTTCTACCATCACCTGCTGCTGCCGCAGAAGCATATGCTCTCCGCCATAGAGACCGCTTTTCTCGACCAGCTTCGGCAGACCTACGCCCAAATGGACGTTTATTTTGCCAGCCATCCGCTGTAAACGCACACCAAAAAGCCGCTCCACAAAATACTTGTGAAGCGGCTTTCTTTTGTACACAGAATTTTGCCAGCTTTACTGCACTTCCTGAGTGATGGTCTGCCAAACGTTCAAATTGTTGGCATACTCATTGGGGATCGTGCCCAGCCGCCAGACGGAAACGCCCTGGATGCCGAAAAGGCGGGCCAGTTCCAGTTTGGCCTGGATGCTGCGGGCATCCTCATACCAGAGGACATTGTCCGTATTGTCGCTGTCATCATGATAGCGGGCGTACGGATTGTAGCTGTAATTGGGGTAGAAATCTTCCACGCCCATAGCGAGACGGGCGCTCACTGCATCGTAAGTGGGGTGGTAAGGTGTCTGATTGATGACCTTGCCGTCCTGGAGCTTCCACTGCACGGTATCCATGGAGACCTGCAACCAGATCTTGCTGGTATCCCCGACGCCGGTATTGGGATCGGTGATCTGCTTCAAGCCGTAATACACTTCATTGAGCGGACTGAGCGGGGTCATGGTGTAGCCCATGTCCATCTCGGCCTGCGTCAAAGATTTAGCATAATAATCGCTCACCATCAAGATCACCTTGTCGGCCAGCTGGCCGATGGTGCGGTAGTCGTACGCATCATAATACGCCTGATCGTCGCGCATCGGGTGTACTGTGACATAAAGCGATTTGCCGCCTAATTGGCTTTTGAGCTCGCTTAAGAAGGTATTGAAGGCCAACTTTAAGTCGCTGCCTTTCATCGCTTCAAAATCGATCACAACGCCGTCAAAAGAGACGCTTTCGCCGTCCTTAGCGGTCTGGTTGACCTGGCTGACGATAGCCTGCACAGCCTGAGTGCGCAGAGCGCTGTCAGTCAGTACGGTGGTGAGCAAAGGTCCTTGCTCTGTCATGGTGGCATTGTCCGCATAGACCATCAGCTGCACGGTCGCTCCGTTGGCTTTGGCTGCCGCTATGGGCTCTGTAAAGCCTGAGGGCACGCGGAACTCATTGTTGTCCTTGCTGGTGGTGTTGAGCACAGCCTGTCCATTATCCAGCGTCAAGCGGCTCCAGCCGAAGCTCACCGAATCCATCTGACTCATCAGCTGGCTTTGGGACGAAGAACTGATGGCGTAGCAGCCGTGCAGCTCTTGGAGCGTCTTGTAGCGCGTCTCATACAAACGGATGATCATAGCCGCTGCCTGTTCTCTAGTGGCTGTCGCCTGCGGAGCAAACAGTCCATCGCCCATGCCGCCGACCAGACCCAGATCGTTGGCTAAAGCGATATAGCCCTTATTAGCCGTCACATCGGTAAAGGCGCAGGGGGTATCCTTAAGCTGGCTGCCCAGATCCTTAAAACCCAGCGCGCCGACCAGATACATGGCCATTTCCTCACGGGTGATCGGTTCATCCGCCCGGATCGCGCCGCCAATATCCATGACGCCATGCGCTGCCGCCGTTTCCACTGCAGGATAATACCACGCGCTTGGATCTACATCACTGTAGCTGGCCGCCTGCGGGGCGACCTCTTCCCAACCCATGACTTTCACGATAAAGGCAAAAAATTCACCGCGGGTGATGGTCTGGCCCAAACCGAAGGTGTTGTTGCCGACACCGCCGGAGATGCCCAGACTGCGCAGCTCATGGATCACGCCGTCCGCCCAATGGCCCTCCGGCACATCGCTGAATCGTTCAGCGCTCTCCGCAGCGTAGGCTGGTGCACCGATACCCAAGAGCATCGTCAGCACCAGCAGCACGCTCATGATCCGTACTTGCTTTCTTTTCATCATCATTCCTCCTCTAAAAAATGGTCTCCTCTTGGCCCAACAAGCCTATTATAGCATATTTGGCCTATTCGTCACCGCCTCTCCGCAAATTTCTGCAAAAATTTGTGTTTTTCCGACCTGCCGCGCACCAAAAAGGGGCTGGGCATACTGCTCCCAGTCCCTTGCGGTCAACGTTTTAAGATGATGGTCTCACTGGCCAGCTGGCAATGTTTGAGATCATGGGCGATCCCTATGAGGATCGTCTCTCCGG
>CABVBB010000197.1 GCA_902496505.1 uncultured Peptococcaceae bacterium | reverse complement strand
GCCTGCCTGTCATCATCATGATGACCGTCGTTCATATCCTCTGGAACCTGCTCTACTTCTCCATCGTTTGATGAAGAAGATCATAAAACAGGCGGCAGACTGCTTTCATGAGCAGCCTGCCGCCTGTTTTTATATTGACTTTTGCAGCGAACGGATGTACGTTTAAAATATGTACAAAAACGTGAGGTGAGCCAATGATGCCAAAGAAAATGGGACGTCCACCTTCTGATGATCCCCTGACAGACAGGATCTTTATCCGCGTCAGCAAAGAGACGCAGGCCAAGCTCAATGCGTGTACGCAAACGCTTAAGATGACGTGCTCTGATGTCGTCCGCAAGGGGATCGATCTAATGTATGACAGCCTCAACAAATGAGAGGGCACAGCATAACGCTGTGTCTTTTTCATTATAGTTAGCAGAATACTCCGTTTATTTATAGCAAAATTTTTGTCGAAATTTGTGTGGGTCTATATTGACTTTTGCAGGTCTATATCTTATAATTGGTTTGTGACCTTCAAAAGGAGGCGAATTATGGGCACAAAAAAAATCGGTCGTCCGACAGACAATCCTAAAGATATCGTGCTGAAGATTCGCTTAGATAAGGGAACCTCTGCGTTACTGGAGGAATGTTCAGCAAAATTATCCCTGTCCAAAGCTGAAATCATTCGACGCAGTATCAAAATGATGCATGACGACCTCAACCAAAACTAAAGGGAAGCGGCAACTCTCCACTAAGAAAACACCGCTTCCCCCCACACAGCTGCCGCAAGGGCAGACCGCATAAATATTATACCCTGTGCGGCGCGTTCTTGCAAGGGGCTGTGTGCACCTTCGACCTTTGAAAGGAGCACGATCATGGTTATTTACACCGTTTCCCTCAAAAAGTATGAAACGTTTAGGAAAAATATCAACAGCAAGCTGCATCGCGATCCCTTTGATGTGCTGTACAACTGCGACTTGACAATAAACGATGAAACGTATCGTCTGCGTTTCCAAGTCTGTCCTCATCGGCAAGTCAACCCTATTCAAGCCCTTCGCTGGAAGGACATCACCGACTGCGAGCTCATTACCGACCCCTCTATGCTTACAGCCTTGACCCGCTTGGTCATCGAACAATACGGACGCGATTAAAAAAACGTCCTTGATCAGCCGCATGACCCAAAAGGCCAGCTCTGGTGATTTCACCCGAGCTGGCCTTTTGCTGTCACGCCCTTGCTGTAATCGTCCCCCGCGCTATCTCATCTCTCTGCCCAAAGAAGTACCGTTATTGGATAACCTTCCCAATACCGTCGCAAAGCACGCCACGCAGATACTACAATCCCTCTAGCCAAACATATATTCCCGTGCTAAAATAAGAACAGAGAGAGTTGTCTATAAACGGTAAGGCGGTTGTGCTCCCCGCCCACGCTTTTCTGGTGGGCTGAAAGGGGGGTGATAATATGACAACATACGAGTCACTGACAGTGATCCTTTCACTGCTTAGCCTTGGTGTTTCTATTATTGCCTTGTTATTCGACCATAACAAGCACTAGAAGTCTTTTGCAATAAAAAAAGACTAGACCGCCCATCCCCTACAAGGTTGGCAGTCTAGTTGACCAAACTACGGGAGTTCAACCGTTTTATCACGATGCTACCAACATCGCGCGGCACTCTCTCTTCTTATTTATATCATATACCATCCCCAAATATGCGTCAAGCAGAAACACACTTCTTTTCCACTCTAGTCTTGATCATTCATCCTACAGGATAGGTTTTAATTTCCAATACCGTCGAAAACATCACGCCACAGGTACCACACTTTCCCTAGGCAAATATATGTTCCCATGCTAAAATAAGAACAGAGAGAGTTGTCTATAAACGGTAAGGCGGTTGTGCTCCCGCCCACGCTTTTCTGGTGGGCTGAAAGGGGGGTGATATCTTGACGACGCTGGAAGTTTTAACGCTTCTGATGTTACTCGTGCAAGTTATTGCTCTGATACTCAGTATCAAGCATTAAGATAGTCTTTTAGCAAAAAAAGACTAGACCGCCCAGTCCCTAGCAAGATTGGCGATCTAGTCATTCAAACTACGGGAGTTCAACCGTTTTATCACGATGCGTCCGACATCGCGCGGCACTCTCTCTTCTTATTTATATCATATACCATCCTCAAATATGCGTCAAGCAAAAATCCGGGATCTTTCCCTTATATGGATCAGCAGCCAACACTGCTGTTTTCTCAAAACATCTTGAGAATGCTTCAGCCTTATGGTATGGTAAACGTCAAGACGATCTATTGAACTTGATCGGAATGAGGAGGAAAAATCATGGCCGGTTATATGACCTATTGGTCCAAAGAACAGATCCACAAACTGGAGAAAGCCCAGGATTCAGGGCCGATCTGTGTTATCTATGGCAGCCACCATTCCAAGATGCCTTCCATCAACACGGTGAAGGTCGGCGACATCATCTACCCGGTGACACTTTCAGGCGGAACGCTCCACGTCATGGCTCGTCTGCCTGTGGAGCGCATCGAGCCCGCTTTTGATTATCTGATGCGGGAATTAGGCTATCGCTTCGGTGCCCTTGTTCCCAAGGGCATCCTGCTCGTTGAAAAAACACCTGTCTGCACCTTATTGGTCACAGATAGCCAAACAGATCGCTGCGAGGCAGAGCTTCCTCCTGATGATGGTACCCTATGCCGCGTTTTTAGTGATCAGGCAGGCATCTTGCCCCATAAAGCTCATCAAGAACCTCAGACCTGTTGTGCATCCTTAGCAGCCTCTAGTGCACACGGCTCTATGATCACACCCCGTCCGCTGCCACCAGAATGTCTCCCTCTGCTCCGCTTCGGCTCCAGCAAAAGCAAAGAAAAACCCTTGCGGCTGGACAAAGATGGCAAGCCTTCTGTGGTTGGACTCAGCGCCCTCCGCCGCATGAGCGAAGCGACCTGGCAGCAGTTCGAAGCGCTCTTTGCAGACGAAATTTGATCCTAGTTTTCTTATCATTAATAAAGCAGGCGGATCGCCAAAACGATCCGCCTGCTTTGTCATGTTTAAAATAGATCGAGCTGCTGATATGTCTGCACGGGCTTTGCGGGTACTGTGCCGCGCTCCAGCAGGGCTTCGGGCATGTCGTCCAAGAAGGGCGAGGGCTCTTCTCGTGATGTCAGCAGGATCAATTCTTCCTGCGCTCGGGTGAGTCCGACGTAGAAGAGACGCCGCTCTTCGTCCAGATCGGCTGATAAGTGGACACCTTGCAGGGGGATGCTGCCTGCTTTGACGCCGCAGAGGAAAACGGCGGGGAACTCCAGCCCTTTGGCGCCGTGCAGGGTGGAGAGAGTCACCGCGTCGCTGTGGTAGACCTTGCCACCGCTGCGCCGGATATCGCCTTCTTGACCGAGGGCTAGATTTTGCAGGCATTCTGCCAGCGTCTTATAGGTGAGGGCGGTATTGCGCAGGTAGGCCAGCGCCACGCTCTCGGTCAAATCGTTTTCCGTCATCCAGCGCTCTACCAATTTCCACGGTTTTTCCCTGGCCCACTTCACATCGCGCCAAGCGTTTTCCAGCTCGGCCAATCGCTCTGCGCCTAAGGCGGTCAGAGCCTGCCGCGCGCTGATAGCATCCATTGGGACGAGCATATGCCGGAAAAAGGCCAGCGCCAGCCGCACCTCTGCATCGTCCAAGAAACTCTCCCGACCGGTGACCACATAGGGGATGCCTTCTTTTTGCAGACACTCTTCCAACAAAGCAGCCTGCCGATGTGTACGGTAGAGCACGGCGATATCGCCAAAGCCCAGCGCCTGTTCCCGCACGGGGCCAGTGGACTGCTGATGAGCGTCCAACATATCCATGCCGCCGACCAGCTGATTGATGGTCTTGGCCACATAAAGCGCCTCCGCAAAGGGCGAATCAGCCGTGAGCACCTGCACCTTGCGCCCTGCTGGACGATTGGCGGCCAGCTGCCGTTTGCCGCCAGCCAGGGGCAAGCGGTCGATCACCGGCAGGGCACAGCCTAATATTTCCGGCGTGGAGCGGTAGTTTTCTGTCAAACGGATCTCCCGCGGCTGTCCCAAAGCTTGGGCCAGCTTCTGAAAACACTGCGCGTCCGCACCGCGGAAGCCGTAGATCGCCTGATCGGGGTCGCCGATCACAAACAGCTGCTGATTGGCCTGACTCCACGTCAAAAGCAGCTGCAGCTGCACAGCATTGATATCCTGGAACTCATCCACCAAGAGATAATCGAACCGTTTGCGGGCTGCCCCGGCCTCTGGCGTCTCGCCCGCAAAAGCTGCCAGCGTTTCCAGCAGCAGATCGTCGAAATCCAGCGCCCCTGCGGCGGCCAGCTTGTCCTGATAGCTTGTAAAGAGCGCTTCCGGCCAAGCATCGCCCTCCGGCAAGCCATTCTTGTGCCGCGAAATAGCCTGCTGCCAAGCCTTGGCCGACTGCGTCAGCCCCAGCGCTCGCCCCGCTTCCTCAGCTACTGCCAGCCCTTGAGCCGCATCCACCAGCGTGACGCTGCCCCGCCACTGGGTCAAAAGCTCCAGACAGAGGCTGTGGAACGTGCCGATGTGGACCTTGGCAGCCTTGCGTTTATTGGCCAAGGTCTCCTGCAGACGCTGGCGCATCTCTGCCGCGGCTTTATTGGTGAAGGTCACGGCTGTGATGCGCTCCGGCGCCACCTTTTGCTCCTCCAGCAGATAGCGGATATGCTCCACCAGTGTCCGCGTCTTGCCAGTTCCCGGCCCGGCGATGACGGCCACCGCCCGTTCCGACGCGCTGGCCGCTGCCCACTGCTCCGCATTGAGCCCATAGTGCTCTGCTGCCTGCGGTTCACGCTCTGCCGCTTCCTCCGGCGGGACATCGGCTGCCGGAGCCTTGGCCGCGCGTTTCTTCGCCGCCTGCGGCGCAGCATTCACATCGAAGAAATGCAGCTGCCCGGAAAATTCGCTGATCTCCTCTGGGGTGAGCAGCACAGCCTTGCCGTATTCGCCGTCATAGCCCGGCGCCCACTGGATCTCGCCCGCCCGCAGTCTGCGGATGCCCTCGGCCACACAAGGGCCGCCCACCCGCCGTACCTCTTCGATAGGTACCTGGCGGATGATGTCCAGCTCCGCACCCAGCTCCTTGAGCAGGGATTCGTAAAGCGTCTGTACCTTTTTGCTGGCCGCCGTCAGACCCAGTGAAGCGGCAATCGTCTCCGGCAGCGGCATGATGCTCTCAAAATCCTTGGCCAGCGGCGGCCGGAACCCCTCTTCACGATCAGCCAAGTCCTCCACCCGGTGCAGCACCCCGACGGTG
>CABVBB010000196.1 GCA_902496505.1 uncultured Peptococcaceae bacterium | reverse complement strand
GCGTCCCCCTCTGGACGCAGGATCACTGCCCGTCCCTCAGACTCCAGCTGCTCGCAGAAGCGCACCGTTTCGTTGTACGTCTCATGCCGGTGCAGCAGCGGATAGACCAAATTAGGATAGCGCCGCTTGAGGACCTTGGCTGCCAGCTTATTGGACCAGCTCAGCGTCTTTCGGTAATCAGACGGCCGAGTCAGGATGATCAAAAGCTTTTGATTGCCGTCCGCCAGCGCCTTGCGCACTGGTATCGGGTCGCAGATGCCGCCGTCATAATAAAGCTCTCCATTCACCTCGATCGGCGGAAAATAAAACGGCAATGCGCAGGTGGCCTTGAGCATGGAATTTTTCTCATCCAGCTGCTGACCGTCCAAATACTCGCTCTGACCAGTGCGGGCATTCGTTACACCCACCAGGTAGCGCCCTTCATAAGCCATATACGTCTCCATATCAAAGGGGATCAGATTGGCCGGGATCTCCTCAAAAACAAATTCCAGACCAAACAGGCTCTTGCACTTGAGCAGATTGCCCGCACCCAGATAGCGCTTGTCATTGCGGTAGCGCATCAGTATCTCCAGATTGCGCCCCTTCTGCCGAGATATATACGATACCCCGTCCGCACTGCCTGCTGAAACGCCGATGCAGTACGGAAACATCACCTCATAATCCAACAGCGCATCCATAGCGCCTGCACTGAAAATAGGCCGCATCGTGCCGCCCTCTAAAACCAAACCAGGCATTTTTTCCAATTCCCCCTTTCCACATATGAGTTGTTCTTATTTTATCACATTCTGCGCCCGCTGCCAAAAGCTCCGCCCAAACTGTAATCATCTCTCCACAACTATAAAGCCAGCGTTAAGCCATCTCCCTTCTATAATATGCCCCCATTCCACGCAAAAAAGCCAGCCGTCAGGAGTTGACCGCTGGCTTTTTCGCATAAAATGACCTATTTACCCTCCAGCACCCGGTCAATGAAAAATTCAAATTCTTCATATTCCCGAGAACCAGAAAAACGCTGCACCTCTTCACCTTCACGGAAAAACAGCGTGCTGGGCACACCATGCAGCCCCAGCCCCTTAAACAGCGCTGCTTCCGCTGCTGCATCGACATAGTAGAAAGCAAACGGCTTATCCACATATCCCTCTTCGATCTCCTCCAATAAAGGATGCACCTCTTGACAGATCGGGCACGTCTCCTTGCCGAAAAGCACCAGACAGGTCGCCTTCTCCCCCTTCACTTTTTGCTCAAAGGTCTCCTGCGTCAAATTTTCCATCTCTGATCACTCCTGCATCACTAAAATAAGATGGTTTCATTGTACCATACCCCACGTGTAAAAGCAAAAGCCTCCTGGCGGCTGTCTGATCAAAAAATTTTTTTGCCCCAGCGTATTGGCCATCACCCAGGTGAAGCCCTGCTTGCCGCGGACGTTTTGTCGACAGCCCGCAGGTATTCCAGCAATCCACTAGGCATATACTGTCTTATCTATGCTATAATCGCACCGATAAAGGAGGGATGCAGATGCCCTTATGGTTCAAAGATTCGCAGGCGCTGATGCTTTTTTTGTGCCTCACCCTGATCCTCACCTTACTCTGGTCAGGCCTGGCC
This sequence comes from uncultured Peptococcaceae bacterium, assembly GCA_902496505.1. Classification (GTDB taxonomy): domain Bacteria; phylum Bacillota; class Peptococcia; order Peptococcales; family Peptococcaceae; genus CABVBB01. Next base: position 3,694 of record CABVBB010000196.1, on the reverse strand, counting down.
CCTACCCTCAACCAGTGGCACTACCAGCTGCTGCGCATGCAGTACCAGCGCCAGCAGCTCAAGATCACCGCAGAGATGACCACAGCCGAAACCGACCACTTCACCTATGCCTACAGCCAGCTTTCTCCCCAAAGCCTTGACCTCATCCAGACAGAGAGTGAGCATATTTTCCAGGCGGTCAACGATTTTTTTGACTACACACCTGACGGCAAGATCCCCGTAGTCATCTACCCTTCTGGTGAAGCGCTCAACGACCGCTTCGGCTGGGAAGGCGACCGCAGCCCCATGGGCGTCTACTGGATGGGCTACATTAATATCCTGGCGCCCGAAGGCTGGATCGACGGTTCCAGTACTGCTCAGGCGCAGATCTTCCGCCGCATGGGCCCTATGGCGCACGAATACAGCCACTATATCATCGACAATGTGACCTACGGCAATTATCCCCGCTGGTTCAGCGAAGGCGTCGCCCAATATGTCGAGCATTCACTGGGCTACTTCACCACCACCCTGCCCGCTGCCTCAGAGCGCAGACTCTACCCCTTCGCTCAGCTCGACCGCCGCTTCGACCAAGCGGACACCCAAACGCAGGCTTATTGGCAGGCTTGGCTCGCTGTCCAATACCTCACCGAGACCTATGGCCCCGGTATCATCGCCCAAATCCTCCGCCAATTGGCTCAAGGCCAAAGCTTCGAAACCATCCTCACCTCCCTCACCGGTCACCACTATACTTCTCTGGAAAACGCCCTGGCGCAAACGCTGGGCGCATAAAACAGCAGGCAGATCAATGATCCGCCTGCTATTTTTATGCCCTCATGCAGTCTTACATTTCTTCAGAGAATATCTGATACACCGGTGCGCCTTCGCACTGTTTAGGCATACGCACGCCGCCTAATACTGCAATGGTCGGTGCTACATCGACCTCACGAATGATGCGCTCAGTAGTGAAATTTTCCTTGATGCCCGGTCCAGCCGCCATAAAGATCGGTGATACTGAAGTGCCGGCAAATCCAAAGGTGGTGGAGAGCGCGTCGCCATGGTCACGATTGTAGCCTTCACTCATCCAAACGCAGATATCACCGCATTCCGGACCGCCGTAGCCCAGGAGCACTGCGTCTCTATTTCTGAGAGCCAGTGCCACGACCCGCTTGCCGGTCTCTGGATCGCGATAGCCGTATAGAGCAGTCATGATCTCTTCTTCTAGTTCATATTGATCCTTAGGATCAACGATACCATGATCCGTCCGGCCGATAAGATTCAAATAGATATTGTTGCCGCGGCAGGCTACTGCCTTGGTCTTGCTCCAATCCACTTCATGCAGATCATTGCCCTCTGCGTCTTTCTTCACTTCAGTGAAGCCCAATTCACGCATCAAGGTAACATTGACGCCGCTGGGATCGCCCATCAGCTGTACTTCATGCTCTGGGCAGACCTGACCATGGTCGGAGACAATGAGGATCGTCCAGCCTTCGTCTAAGAGATGCAGGAAACGGCCGATATAATCATCTGTCTGCATATAGACTTCCTTGAAGAGCTGCTGATAACCTTCTGGAGTCAAATCATTGTGGCCTTTACGCAGGAATTTAACGATCATATGACCTTCCAAGTCCACATTGTGGAAATGGGAGAAGATCACATCATAGGCATCTTTCTCGATAAAGTAGTGCAGCACATCGGCCTGCCACTCGCCGCCGGCTGTCCAGTTGGCAAACATACAGTCGCGAATCAGCTGCTCATCCCCTGCACCCAGCAAGCTGGTCGGCTGAGAATAGCCTACATTTTCCACCACTTCTTTGTACAAGCTCTTGGGATGCCAGACCTTGTCGTTGTCGATATTCATGCCCGCAGAGATCCACATTTTGACATAGTCGCCTTCTGGAGACAATTCCAAAATACGCATATTGCGGTTAGCCATATAATGCTGCTCTTTCTTGATAGACTCATCCACGATGTCTCTCGTGAAAGCGCCCTCTTTCAGAACGACCATAGGCTCTGCATCTTTTTTGGAACGATAGATCGCTACGCGGTCATAGATGCCTGCTTCATTTTTGAGGATCAAGCACGGACGCCTGATCAAGCCATCCCCATGCAGCATGACGAACTCTTTAGCATCAGCAGGAGCGTCAGCCCAGCCTGATGCCTCCTTGATCGGGGAATGGATAACATCAAAAGGACTGTCCGAAAGTGCGCCCTCGCCGTCTTCCTCTGTCAGCATGACGATGCGGTTGACTGCTCCACCGACATCGTCATAGCTCGTATCAAAGAAGAGGTTCACCCCATCTTCTGCCACTTCCAGATCTTCAATGACGCAGGGGACTTTACCATCAGAGGCTGCCCGACGACGGTACAGTACTTCTGTTGTTTTGGGAGAAGCGATCAGCAGCTTCTCTGAATCAACGACGCCGCCGCCCATATTGACAAAACCCGGCTGTGTGCCGTCAACGACGTGCAGATCAGGGCTGTCGCTGCTTGGCGGCCAAGATGATCCCGGCCAATGCCAAACCAGCGTCCGTCTGCCCGCTTCAGCGAAGACATTCCATAATTGCTCTGCTTTGCAGCGGCGGGAATCCAGATTATAGATGGTCCCATCAATGGTGCCAGGCGCCTGTCCCATAAAATCGGTGATGCCATGGGTCACTGGATAGGCACCGGTGGCCAGTGTCGTCCACATCGGCGGCGTAATAGTCGGCTGCCCGCCCAGCATCATCAGATCCTGCCGGCTTGCGCCGCGCTCGATAAACTTCTTGGTGTTGGGCATAACGCCTTCATCCACATACTTGCGGGTCAAACGCGGATCCAAACCGTCGATGCCCAAAACTAAAATTTTGTTGGCTAATGCTTCTCTTTTTGTCATAGTCATTCTCCTCCTTGATCGATCCAAAATACAACTTTATGCTATTGTTATTGTAGCGCTACTCTCTTCAAAGCTCCAACATCCATTCGTCGGCCAGCATTTTGCCGACAACTAATAGTTGTCGCTTAGCGGTAAAGCAGCGATCCTAACGGGATCCCTAAAGCTAAAAGCACAATGAAGACAATAAGCACGATCACCACTGCCACGCCAGGGATGCGCTTGGTCTCGATCCATTCCGTATTGGCATAGAGCATAGCGCCAAACATCGAGGACGCCGGCAGCAAAAAGGCAATAATGCAGGTCAAGTTGATAAAGCTGATGGCCAAAGGTTGATTGATAGCAAACTGGGTGGAAAATATATAGGTCACTGTCAGCATCATAAAGGCCACCACTGCATTATTGGCGATATTAGTCAAGATCAGCGTGATCGCGCATAAAAGCGCCAAGAAAACGAATTCACTGCGGCCAGCAAAGAGCGGCGTGATCAGACCAGAGACAAACTCCTTGACACCAGTTCCTTCACCGGTCAGCACGCCGGATACCGCCATAGCCGCGCCCAGGAGGAACACCAGATCCCATGGCAGGCTGCTGGCCAGCTTGTTGAAATTCAGTACAGGTTTGCCCTCGGCCTTGATCAAAGCCAGGATCAGGAACAACAGCCAGCTCATCCCCACCATGCTCAGACTGTTCAAGCTCTTGGCCCAGCCGGATGTGGAAAAATTAGCCACAACTGGCAGCGCGATCACGAAGACCATGGCGATACTGTATACGCACAAAAATTTCTGCAAGCCGCTCATGGGCGGCAGATCCTTCTTAAACGTATGGGTATCGATGGCCTTGAGC
>CABVBB010000195.1 GCA_902496505.1 uncultured Peptococcaceae bacterium | reverse complement strand
CATGTCTTCGTGGGGAGTAAGGGGGTGATGACTATGACAACTTACGAATGGCTATCAAGTATTTTATTGTTGATCCAGATCGGAGTTGCTGTTGTCGCCTTGTTATGTAACAATAACAAGCGTTAGATCTTTTTTGCCATAAAAAAAGACTAAGCCGCCAATCCCTGGAACGGAAAGCGACTTAGTCAATTTCTATACGGGGAGTTAGCCGTCTGACCGTGGTGTTCGTAGCACCATGGAGGCGCCCGACGCATTTCTGGTCGGGTGTTCCTTGCGGAACAACTCTCTTCTTTAAGTATATGATAAATGAAAACGGGCTATTCGTCAATGGAGAGCGCAAAAAATTTGACCATTTTACCCAAGGTAGAATGGTCTTTTTTCGGTTCGTCACAGCATTGTAAGATTTGCCTGGTATGCTGGGGTCAAATCAAGGAGAGGAGCGATGGATATGGCGATCTTGGAAGCCAGACATTTGCAGAAATATTACGGGCAGGGGGAAAAATTGGTACGGGCTGTGGATGATGTGAGCCTAACGGTGGAAAAGGGGGAATTCGTGGCTATCGTAGGCACCAGCGGTTCGGGCAAGACGACGCTTTTGAATCTCTTGGGGGGATTGGATCATGCGGACAGCGGGGAGATCGTGATCGATGGGCAGTCGATCACCCGGATGCGGGATGAGGAACTGACAGTGTTTCGCCGCAGAAAGATCGGCTTCATTTTCCAGCATTACAATCTGGTGAGCATGCTGGATGTGTACAAAAACATCACGCTGCCCATCCGGCTGGATGGGCACAAGGTGGATGAGGAATTTTTGGAACAGATCGTGTCCACCTTGGGACTTACCGGCAAGCTGAAACGGCGGCCGAATGAACTTTCCGGCGGTCAGCAGCAGCGCGTGGCTATCGCGCGGGCTATTGCGTCCAAACCGGCGCTGGTCTTGGCGGATGAACCGACAGGCAATTTGGATTCGCGCACCAGTGAGGAGGTCATGGGACTTTTGCAGATGACCAGCCGACAGTTCCACCAGACGATGATCATGATCACGCACAATGAGGAGATCGCGCAGCTGGCGGACCGCATCATCCATTTGGAGGATGGACGCATCGTGGGAGGTGGGGGCCATGTACGCTAACAACAACAAGCAGGTGGTGGCGGAACTGGCCAGAGAAAATCTGCGCAGCCACCGGACGCGCAATATCATGGCCGTTTTGGCCATCTTTTTGACTACCGTGCTCATTGCTGCGGTGTTTACAGCAGGGTTCAGTCTGATCTATACGGGGCAGAATGCCTCAGAACAAACGCCGGGACCAGCGTCTGACGGCTATTTTACCGGCGGACGGGAAAATTATGAACGTATCCAAGCCCATGAGGCAGTGGAGTGGGCGGATTTTGTGCAGAAGGGGTCGCGGCTGGCCCTGCACAATGACATCTTCAGCGGCGTGGAAACGCGGCTGTATGCGCCGGATGACAACTTTTACTGCGACAATCTGGTGCAGCTAAAAGCAGGCGCTTATCCTGCGGGGCCGGAGGAGATCTTGATCTCTGATACGCTAGCTGAACGGCTGGGTGAGGCTGGACAAGTGGGGCAGCCGTTCACCTTGCAGGTGATGCTGGGCGCACGAGGGGAAGAAACAGAGGAAGCGGTGCCCATGACCATCTGCGGCATTTATCATAATCCGCTGGAGGTGATCGCCAATGTCTATGATGAGATCTATGTGTCACCGGATTTTATTCCCAAGTACAATCCGCTGGCTGATCCCCAGGATCAGATCATCTATGTACAGCTGGGTGACCTGAACCCGCTCAAGATGAAGACCGATGTACGGGAAAGTTTGGCGCGTATTGCGGAAGCCACGGATACGCCGATCTATTCGCCGGGCAAAAACAGCGGTCTGCTGTCCTCGACTTTGGCTGCGATGGCGCCGGTTTTTGTTTTTGTCCTGCTGCTCATGGCCAGCGGATATTTCCTCATCTACAATGTGTTTTATATCTCGATCGTCAGTGACATCCAGTGGTTCGGACTGATGAAGACCATCGGCGCGACGGGCCGGCAGCTGAAGGCGATCCTGCGCAGGCAGGTGCGCATACTGGCAGCAGTGGGCATCTTTGCGGGCGGTGCGGCTGGCTATCTGGTGGGATTGGTCATCGCGCCGAAGGTGCTGGCGATGACCAACTGGGCGCTCTACTATAAGGCGCCGTCTTTTGTCTGGGTGATGCTGTTTGCGGCAGTGTTTGCGGGGCTGACGGTGAAGATCAGTGCCGGTCGGCCGCTGAAGCTGGCGTCGTCCATTTCACCGATCGAAGCGCAGCGCTTCACGCCGAAACGGCGCAAAAATGCCTTCACGATCCTTTCGCTGGCGCTTTCGGGCGTGATTTTCCTGGCGGCCAGCAATGTGGCTATCGGCTATCAGCCGGAGGTCTTTGTGGATCGCTTCAATCAGGAGGATTTTCAGATCACGCAGAAGGGCACGATGTGGGCGCAGGAGGAGATGTATGATCCTATTTCTCCGCAGCTGGCCGATGATCTGCAGGCGCTGGACTTCGTCCAGCGAGTGGATAAGGTCTATATTGCCCGCACTCACCACACACCGGATCAGTGGAATTATTATCCCGTATCCATGGGCGAAGTCAAGGCAGAGGGACCGCTGTGGACGTATTTCCAAAAGCTGCGCGGATTGGACATCGATGATCCGACCAGCGCTGTCTGGGGAGCGCCTGTGGTCAATGAGCGGGGCAATCTGGCAATCTCCATAGCGGGAGTGCCGCCGCACAGACTCACCACAGAGGCGGTCAATTTCAAGGTGCTGGAGGGCAGTTTGGATGCGCAGCGATTTGACAGGGCGATGGTTTGATCTATAATATGCGGGGATCGTTCAATAATGTGGCAGAACTTGCGGACGAGGAAGAACTGCACGTGGGCGATGTGCTGCCCATCACCTTTTATGATGATGCAGCAGACCGCTATGTGACCAAGGAACTGACAGTGCTGGCCATTATCAAGTCGGCGCACGAATATTCTTCCAGCGATGTAAAAGATGCCGAGCTCATTTTGCCGGACACCCTCTTTCGGGAGCTCTATTCCGGGGCGGATGAGATGATCGGTGCTTTAGAGATCAAGGCTCATCATGAACTGAATGCCGAGGAGATCGAGACGATCCGCAAGGTGATGATGGCGACGCACAATTTCCAGCTGATGACCGATTCGCGCTACAACAGCCGCATCGAGGGGCTCAAAAATCAGGAGACTTACGCGGTGATCGGCTTCTTCCTGGCCGGTATCTTGGCGGTGATCGGTCTGTCCAATGTGGTCAACACGGTGACAGCTAATGTGCTTTCGCGCAAGCTGGAATACGCTGCCATGCAGTCAGTCGGCATGACCAAGCGGCAGCTGGGCAGACTGCTCATGATGGACAGTGCCAAATACTGCGGTGCGGCCTTGGTCATAATGCTGCCAGTAGGCGGGTATTTAGCCAAGCTGCTGGCGGAGAATTCGCTCTTTACGGGCTTCAACGCGGTGCTTTTCGTGCAGAGCGCGTTGGCAGTGACGGTGATCCTCTTAGCCGTTTGTCTGGTATTGGCGGCCATTTTAGTTTGGGTGCTCAATCGCCGCTCTATCGTGGAGCGTCTGCGGGAGATCGCATAAATAAAGAAAGGAGGCAGGCGGATGCAGACTGTTTTAGTGGTAGAGGATGATCGGCTGCTGGGCGAAGGGATCGCGTTTGCCTTAGAGAAGGCTGGTTTTACGGTCAGACGGGCGGACAGTATACGAGCCGCCGAACGTCAATTAGAACGATTGCCGGATCTGGTGCTTTTGGATGTCAATCTGCCCGATGGCGACGGCCGGGAACTCTTGGCGCGCATCCGCCTGCACAGTCAGGTGCCGGTGATCGTCCTGACGGCCAAGGATACGGAAAAAGATATGATGTCCGGCTTTGACGCGGGCTGTGACGATTATGTGACCAAGCCGTTTTCCCTGCCAGTGCTGGTGAAAAAGATCCAGGCCGTGCTCAAGCGGGCAGGCAGTCAAGCGGGCAAGCTCCTTCTTTTGGGCGATCTCTCCTATGATCTGGAGGCGCATATCCTCTGTAAAAAAGGGCAGGAGGTGCGTCTGACCGCCACGGAGCAGCGGCTCTTAGAGCTCTTTCTCAGGCACCGCGGTCAGGTGCTGACCCGAGAGCAGATCGTAGAGCAGGTCTGGGACACGTACGAAAATTATGTGGATGAAAATACGCTCAATGTCAATATCCGCCGTCTGCGGGAGAAATTGGAGGATGACGCCAAGGATCCGCAGTATATCAAGACGGTCTTTGGCATCGGCTACAAATGGCAGGAACACTGAAGCAAAAGAAGGGAGAGAAAGCTATGCGGCAGTCTGCACAGCACGGCGTGGGCGCGCTTTTGGCCGCGCTGGTCGTGATCGGCACAGCGGCGGCTGCACTGGCCTATGCTTATCCGCAGCGCGCACCGCTCATCCTTTTGGGCGTGGTGGTGGCTGCGGCAGTGCTGATCCTTTTGACCTTCACAGCTATCGAGCGGGAGGTGGACGGCACGCTGATCCAGGTGGATGAGACTATCCGTGCGCTGTTGGACGGCCGGCAGGAGCAGTATTTCTCGCCCAATGAGGATACGCTGCTGGGCAAATTCCAGACCGAGATCGCTGCCCTGTATGAACTGCTCACCGCAGGCAAGGCGCGGGAGGAAGCGGCCAGGGAGGAATTGGAGCGCACCATCAGCCACCTAGTGCACCAGCTGAATACGCCTATCACCAATATTCGCTTGTACAGCAATTTTTTGCTGGAGGAGGATCTGACTGCCGAAGAGCGGCAGCGTTTTGCCCAGCATATCCAGGCGCAGGCAGAGAAGGTGAGCTTTTTGGGCGAAGGTTTTGCCAAGCTGTCCCGGCTGGAAACGGGCGTCATGCGTTTGAAGGTGGAGCATCAGCCCATCCTGCCCATGGTGCTGGCCGCGATCGACGGAGCGTCTGCCAAGGCCAGCGCCCACGGCAACACCATCGTGCTCACCGGTGATCAGCAGCTTGCGGCGCGCTTTGATCCCAAATGGACGCAGGAAGCACTCTTCAACGTATTGGATAATGCCGTCAAGTACAGTGACAGCCATACCCCTATCGCGGTGGAGATGATCGCTTATGAACTCTTCGTGCGCATCAGTGTCACCGACTCCGGCCAGGCGCTGGCTGCGGAGGAATATGCCCAAGTTTTTCAGCGCTTCTACCGCAGTGAAGCGGTGCGGGAACAAGAGGGCGTGGGGCTGGGACTTTACCTCGCCCGCGAGATCCTGCGCAGTCAAGGCGGCTACATCAAGGCCGAAAGTTTACACGACGGCAGGGTACGGTTTAGTCTCTATCTGCTG
>CABVBB010000194.1 GCA_902496505.1 uncultured Peptococcaceae bacterium | reverse complement strand
ATGATCTTAGGGAGCAGGGGCTGATAGGGCCGACTTTGAAGTCGTATAATGAAATCACAGCGTATTATATCTTTCGGCAAAATGGCACAATGACCTATTATTTTGAAGCTTATGGTCAGGACAGCCGGGGTATCCCTGAAACGCTTTATCATCATTTAGATATCAAAAGCACCCAGCCGCAAGAAGTGGCCGAACTGTTGGCACAGCAAAAACGTGACCTGTTTTGGCCGGAGGAGGGGGATCTATGAGCGTCAAATGGAATCTGTACGCGGAGCGCTGCTGCAGTCAAGAAGTAGATGATGAGCGGATGCAGCAGCAAAAGGCGAAGAACAGTACAATTTCGCTGACGGAAGTCTGCTTTGCGGTGATGATCTTGTCGGTCGTTTGGATGATAAATGGGGAAGCCGTCAGTACGTTCTATATAGCAGGGGCAATGCTGGCGATTGTAGGGTTGTTTTGTCTCACAGACGGTGTGCTGGCTTGGTACAGCGGGACGGCGCTGCTGCGGACGATCCCGCTGGGAGAATGGCCGATCCTATACAAACTGCGGCAGCTTTTTTCCGTTCTTCTCATGGATGTGGTTGGGCCTTTTGCGTTCACTTGTGTATTGTTGACGGGGTTCGATCGGCCTAAACTGGCTTGGGTCGGCGCAGTGGCAGTGACGTTAGCGTATTACCTGCTGCGGGTGTGGTGCTACGATCAGTATCGGAAGCGGACGCTGGATTCGGGTGAATATTGGCAGCTCACGCCGGAGGAGAAGCGGGAGAATCGTCAGGCACAGGCCGCCGTCATTTGCTTGACGTTGGTGAGCCTAGCGCCTGCCCTGCTGCTGCCGGAGACGGCTTTGCCCGGCGGTGCGCGGCTCGAACGGCTGGCAGCCCTCGAGCAGGCGGTGAGCACCTATCAGGAAGCGGATGCGGTGGCCTTTACCTACAACGACAGCCAGACGCAGGCTAAGCGGTATCATCTGCCGGAGGAAGAACTGACCGTGTATTATGGAGAGGCTGATCCCCCTCATCCTTATCTAGGCGCTGGTTATAAAGTAGAGGAGGCTTGGCTCATCGACCAGACTGGCTGTTATCACTACGACGGCGCAAACTGGACGCAGACCAGCGCGCAGGACGTCAGCCAGCCTGTGCGCAGCAGTATGCTCAGCCTCTCCCGTGAACAGCTGCGAGACATTACCTATAGCAGCTGGACTTGGAGCTATACGGTTGCCTTCAGCCAAGAAGCGCTGCAAGCGCAGCTTTTGCAGCTGGATGTCACCTTGATGGAAGCGTATCATGATGTGGAGGCCGTCTACACAGTGAGCGAATACAGCGGGGACTTGGTCAGCTACCGATACCGCGCTTACGGTGAAAAGGATCATTACGTGGCGGCTGACGAGTACAGTCTGAGCCAGATCAATATGCAGCCCAAGCAGGTCGCCGCCCAGCTGGCGCGGCAGAAGGAAATGCTTGGCTGGCCGGAGGGGGGCAGTGAGTATGAAATGGGATCTCTATAAGGAGCTGCGCCGCAGTCAGACAGTTGACGATGAGCGGATGCAGCAGCAAAAGGCGCAGAACATAGATCTCCTGTGGCAGGTTTATTTTGCGGGCATCTGCCTGGTATTTGCGCTCTGGTGTGTCCATACCAGCGAGCATTGGAGCTGGGCATGGTGGCTTTGGTTTTTGACGCTGTCTTTGGCGCTTTGGCAGGATGCCTTGGGCTGGTACAATGGCACTGTGCTGGCGAAATTCAGGTCGCTGCAGCAGGGGCATCGCATAAAACTGGCCTTGGAGATCCTGTGCTGCAGTCTGGTGGTGCCGATGGCGCTGGGCGGGCTGGTGCTGGCCACGCTGCACAGGCCTCGGCTCACCTGGGCGGGCGCTGTATTGGCAGCGGTGAGCTATTATCTGCTGCGGGTGTGGTGCTATGATCAGTACCGGCGGCAGACGCTGGCGCCAGAGGTGTACGAGCAGTCGTCGCCAGGGGAGCAGCAGGAGAATAGCCGCGCGCAGAGAAGGTGGATAGCGCTGGCCGCAATCCTTCTGCTGCTGGGGCTGCTCCTGCCGGAAACGATGCTCCCAGGCGGCGGGGAACTCAGACGGCTGGCGGCCATCGAGCAGGCGGTGAACGCCTATGAACAGGCGGAGACCATTGCCTATGATTACCACAGCGGGGAGACCCATGTGACCTATTATCATTTGCCAGAAGAAGAGCTGGCGATGTATGCAGATGATGAAGGCAATTTTAAAGAAGCCTGGCTCACCAGTCAGGGATATACGTATCATTATGATGGGGCGGATTGGCAGCGCTCGGACGAGCCAGCGGCCGATAGACCCAAGCTGCTCGCGGTCTCCCGTGAGCAGTTAGGCGAGATCACCGCTGAGCCGCATCAAGTTTATACTGTTCAGTTTGATGAGGAGGCGTTGGCTGGGCAAGTGCTGCGGCTGGCTTGGTGCCCGATGGCATCTTATGATGAGGCGGAGGCCACCTATTATTTCTATGAAGGCCAGCTGATGCTCTATACTTGTCGCGTGAACGGTCAGCGTCAGCAAGGGCCAGAGACGGCGTACTGCACCATCCAGAATATCCAATGGGACAGTGAGCAGGTCGCCGCTCAGCTGGCACAGCAGAAGGCCAACTTGGCGGCCAATAATTTATGAAAGACAATAAGGAGGAATCATCGTGCAGGAAAATAAACTGATCGCCATTATCGGCGGCGGCGCGGCCGGACTGGCGGCGGCCATCACAGCGGCGCGGCTGGGCGCGCAGGTGACGATCTACGAGCGGGGCGCGCGGGTAGGGCGCAAGCTTTTGGCTACCGGCAACGGCCGCTGCAATTTGACCAACCGTCAGGCAGAGGTCAGCCATTATCACGGCCAGTCACCGGAATTTGTGCAGCCAGCGCTTGAGCGCTATCCCGTGGAAGAGACGCTGGATTTCTTTGACAGCTTGGGCGTTCTGAGCGTGGAAGAAGACGGCGGCAAATATTATCCCCGCTCCCTCCAAGCGGCAGCAGTGCTGGATGCGCTGCGGCTGGAATGTGAACGCTTGGGCGTGGAGACCCTCTGCGACTGTGAGATCACCCGTATCCAGCCGCTCAAAGGCGGCGGCTTCAATCTGCACACGCCAGGCGGCGCTTATTATGCCCAGAGCGTTATCGTGGCCGCAGGCGGCGCGGCCTCTGCCCCCTTGGGCGGCTGCGAAGCGGGCTATCAGCTGCTGGAAGCGCTGGGCCACCGGCGCACGGCCCTGCGCCCAGCCATCGTCCAGCTCAAATGCGATACCAAGGCTACCAAAGCGCTCAACGGCATCAAGATCCAGGCCGTCGTTACGCTGCGTCAGGGCGAGAGCGTATTAGCCCAAGAGAGCGGCGAGCTGCTCTTCACCGATTATGGCCTGTCTGGCCCGCCCATCATGCAGCTTTCCACCATTGCCACCCGCCATTTGGGCGGCAAGCAGAAGCTGACCCTGAGCCTCGATACAGTGCCCGAAATGACCGAGGAAGCGCTCACCGCGCTCTTGCACCGCCGAGTGCAGCAGCGGCCGCAGATGCTTCTGGAAAATTTCACCGTCGGCCTGCTCAATAAACGTCTGGGCCAGATCACCCTCAAAGCCAGCGGCATCGCCCCTCTGTCCCGTACAGCAGACAGCCTGACCAGCGAAGAATTGGCCCGCTACGCTGCCCTGCTCAAAGATTGGCGCATCGACCTCTACGATACAAACGGCCTCCGGCAAGCCCAAGTCACCGCCGGCGGCATCGCGACCGCTGACTTCGACAGCCGCACCATGGCCTCCCGCCTAGTGCCCGGCCTCTACGCCTGCGGCGAAGTCCTCGATATCGACGGCGACTGCGGCGGCTACAACCTCCAATGGGCCTGGTCCTCCGGCCGCCTGGCCGCCGCCAGCGCCGTAGAAGGCAAGTAGCATAATGTTTAGAAAACCACATCACCAAAGCGTGATGTGGTTTTTTGGCGTGCGCGAAATGATTTTTTTGTGGGGCGGCCGTTGTTCTGGCGCCGCTGTGGTGTATCTGGCAGCAAGATGATGATCGTCTGGGTGCATACAAATGATTGCGCTGTTGTAAAAGTGAGCAATGGAAAGGTTCCTTTTATACATATGATAAATAATATACAATACAATCAATCGGAGGAGCTCCGGTACAGCTGATGTGAGAGCGTCAAAATGATTCAAATACTTTGTTATGATGAAAGGGGTAATCAACATGTTAGAAAGAAAAGCAGCGGCTGACAAGATCTTATTATTGGGCGTTGATGGTTTGGACCCAAGACTGACGAGAAAATTTGTAGACATGGGCATCATGCCGAATGTGAAAAAGTATATCGAGAGAGGCGCCTGTCGCGAGGATCTGGTGTTATTGGGCGGGCATCCAACGGTGACGCCGCCAATGTGGACGACCTTAGCCTGCGGCTGCTATGCCAATGTGCATGGCATCACCGGCTTCTTCCGCAAGGGAGAAGACCTGGATCTAATTGAATACAATCTGGATTCGAGAAATTGTCAGGCAGAGCCTTTGTGGAATTGCTTTGCGGAGGCTGGCAAGAAGACATTGGTTTGGCACTGGCCCGGTTCTGCATGGCCTCCGACCAGTGAAAGTCCCAATCTGATGGTCGTAGACGGCACGACCCCTGGCAGCGTGGCCATGGGTATGGCCCAAGTTGAATTTGAATATCTTTTGGGCGCCAGCGAGGAGATCCAAGAAGTGACTTATATTCCCAAAGCGCCCATGGAAGCAAGTGCGGCCTGCGTCATCACCGATATGGATGTGGACGATCGGGAGGAACAGGTCGATCTGCTCGGCGCAGTAGGCAATCCGGGCATGAAAGGTACACGCACCTTTATGTGGAAGGCTTCGCAGCAGACCACAGCAGATACCGAATCCACCAACGATCTGGTCCAATCCCCCATCAAGCCGGCGAAGGGCTGGGCTGCGGCACCGGCGGACGCCAAGGAATTTACCGTGCTTTTCTCCAAAGGGCTGATCCGCCGCCCAGCATTGATCCTCAAAAATGAGCAGGGCATTTATGATCGCGTGGCACTATATAAGAAAAAATCCGATACCGATCCCCTGGTCGTCTGTCCCTTAGGCCAGATGGTCGTTGAAGTTGTTGATGAGGCTATCAAAGACGACAGAACGTACACCGTCAACCGCAATTTGAAGCTCCTGAAGCTCGATCCAGAAGGCAAAACGCTGACAATGTACATCTCTGGCGCCATGGATATAAATAACGATACGGTTTGGCATCCTAAGAGACTGTTCAAAGAAGTAACGGAAAATGTAGGCTATCCGACCCCGACGTCTATGCTGGGGCGCCAGGACTCGATGCTCATCACCGACTGCATGCTGGCCAATTGGTATACCACTGCTGATTGGCAGGCCGCAGCG
>CABVBB010000193.1 GCA_902496505.1 uncultured Peptococcaceae bacterium | reverse complement strand
CCGGCAGTTCGGCCAGCTGTTCGGGCGAAGGCTGGGGCTCCTTGACCGCGGTCAGCGTAAAGCCCAAGGTGAGCAGCGTGTCCAGATAAGTGGTCAGCGTGCGGTGGTATTTGGTCATTGTTTCGCCCAAAAAGATCGCCTGACGGGGCCCCTCCTCAAAGTAGCGGTCCACTGGAAAATGAGCGATCTCGCCATCCGCAGTATAGATCCAATCCTGCGAACCGTACGCCGTGAACACCGGGTGCTCCACCGAAAAGACGAAATCACCGCCCGGTGTGAGCAGCGTGTAGACTTTGGCAGCGATATCGGCAAAAGAGGCCAGATAATGGAGAGCCAGCGAGCTCAGCACGCAGTCAAAGCTGTGGGGCGGAAAATCGATATCTTCGATCGGCTGCTCGATATAGCGCACAGCGTCGTAGCGGTTTTTACGCCGGGCTTCCGCCAGCATCTTGGCCGAAATATCCACACCGATAACTGAGCGCGCGCCATGCGCCATGGCGTACTGAGCGTGCCAGCCAAAACCGCAGCCCAGATCCAAGAGACGCTTATCGCGCAGATCCGGCAGCATGGCTTCCAGCGTCTGCCACTCCCCAGCGCCGGCTAGTCCTTTGACCGAACGGTCCATCTGGCTGTATTTCTTGAAAAAAGTGTCATCATCGTAAATGTTTTGTGTCATCGTTGGTCCCCCATTAAAATCGTGTATTTGGCTGTTTTAACGGGGGTCTAGGCAATTTTTTGGCCAATGATCATGATCATCCCGACTTTCTTGTGATCTCAAAAAGTCCGGCTGGACTTTCTGAGATCACTATAACGCAGCTGCGGCCAATTGTCCAGCGTCAGTAACAGGAGGAGAACGTATGCAGATAAAAACAAAAGCATGGTGGCATAGAGAAGGGCCGCTGTTGGTCAGTTTGCTGCTCATGATTTTTTTGCTCTGGCTGCCCACAGGCTTCGAGGCCGCTGTGATCTATCAGGGCACCGTCCACTGTACGGCAGAGGTGCTGGCGGTGGATGACAGCCACATCATCGATACGGGGCTGGTGCGCTCTGGTGAGCAGAACTGTACCGTGCGGTTTTTGAACGGCCGCTTCCGCGGGCAGGAGGCAGAGGGTTATAATATGCTGGCTGGCTCATTGGAAGCGGACAAGATCTTTGCTGTCGGCGACAAAGCGCTGGTGGTCGTCCATCACGAGGGCGAGCGCATCATCTCGGTCAATATGATCGACCATTTCCGCCTGGGCAAGGAGGCTGTGCTGGCAGGGCTCTTTGCTGCGCTGCTCTTGGTCTTGGCTGGGCGTACAGGGCTGAGAGCGATCCTATCTTTTGGGCTCACAGTGCTCTTATTGTGGAAGGTGCTGGTGCCCTGCTATCTGCGGGGGCTGAGTCCGGTGCCGGTAGGGCTGGCGGTCACGCTGGCGATCACCATCATCACCATCTCGCTGGTCTATGGTTTTGAACGGCGGGCGCTGGCGGCGGTGAGCGGTACAGCGCTGGGCATCTTGGTGACGGCGCTGGCCGGCGGGCTCAGCACCCAGTGGCTCATGATCCACGGTGCAGTCATGTCCTATTCCGAGAGTCTGCTTTACAGCGGCTATCAGCACTTGGATCTGACGCAGATCTTTATGGCCAGCATCTTCATCGGTTCTTCCGGCGCCTTGATGGATCTGGCCGTGGACATCACCTCTGCGGTGCAGGAGGTGGTGGAGAAGCGGCCTGATATCAGCCGCGGGGAGGCCATCCGCTCGGGGCTCAATGTGGGGCGGGCCGCTATGGGCACCATGACCACCACGCTGCTTTTGGCTTATTCCGGCGGCTATATCGCGCTGCTCATGGTCTTCATGGCTCAGGGCACGCCGATCGATAATATCCTCAATTACAAATACGTCTCTGCTGAGATCATCGATACCTTTGTGGGCAGCGCCGGACTTATCACCGTTGCGCCCTTCACCGCGCTGACCAGCGGCTGGCTGCTGGCTGAGCGGGGAAAGACCGACAAACAAAATAATGTCTGAAATTTTGCCATAAATATGGCGCAGGTCCTCCCTATTTCAGCGGGGATGTGGTATAATATAAAGACAACATAGCGTTTAGCTGGCAGGAATGTCGATTTGGCGGGCCTAGGCGGTATGATGTGCACATTCGTTCAAAGGGGGAGTGCAGAATGATTTTAGGAACAACGGGCGACAATCAATTCATATTCAAAATTGCTGACTATCAGTTCCCAGGCAATCGCAACAATGAATTTGACGCCAACTGGCTGATGGTCACCATCGAGGTGACGACGCCGGAATGGCATTGGGAAAAGACTGACCCTTCCATGCTGACTTGGGAAGTGCAGTCCTTGATCGACTGGCTGGAAGCAGTCGTGGTCAATCAAGAGGAGTGGAACTGCATCAATTTTACTGAGCCCAATCTGTCTTTTTGCATCCGCGGCAAGGGCCCGCAGAAAGTGATCCTGGGGGTACACCTGGCGCTGGAATCCCGCCCGCCGTTTTTGCTCGGCGGTGTTGATCTGGAAGATGAGATCATCGAGATCGAATGTGACCGTGAAGAACTCCGAGCGTGGATCGCGTATCTGCGTGAGGAGTTGGACAAGTACCCGCTGATCGGCGTATTCAACGAAGATCTATAGGCGGGGGCGATGAACGTGGATATCTTGACAGCAAGCGGTCTTTGCTGCACGAGAGAAGGAATGGCTATTTTACAGGGAATCGATATCCATATTGCCAAAGGTGACTGTGTGTCCATCATTGGCCCATCAGGAAGCGGTAAAAGCACGCTGCTGCGGCTTTTAGCCGATCTGACGAGCCCCAGTGATGGACAGCTTTTGTTTAAGGGACAGGATTACCTTGACTATCAGCCAGAACTTTTGCGGCGCGAGATCAGCTATGTGGTACAGCAGCCGCTGCTTTTTGGCCGGACAGTGGCGGACAATGTGTACTTTCCTTATCTCGTACGCGGTGCAAAGCCTGAGCATGAGCGGATCAGGGAACTTTTGGACGCGCTTAGACTGACAGAGGATTTTTTGGACAAAGACGTGTACAGCCTATCCGGCGGGGAGAGGCAGCGTATCGCACTCATGCGTCATCTGCTCTTTGTGCCGGAAGTGCTCTTATTGGATGAGATCACCTCTGCCTTGGACGAAGAAAACGCCCGCCTGATCGAGCAGTTGATCCGATCTTACAACCATGAAGGCGTGACCGTGCTCTGGGTCACGCACGATCTCCAGCAGAGCGGCGGTATCTTTGACCGCCGGCTGACTATTGACAAAGGCCGCCTGGTCAAAGAGGAGGTGCTTAAGGGATGAGCACGCTTTCTTTGCTTTTGGCCTCAGGGCTTTTGATCATCCCGATGGTCATCTCCTACCACGAGCACTTGCAGCTGGAAAAAGAGATCATTATCAGCATTGGCCGCGCGATCATCCAGCTCATCGCTGTGGGCTATGTGCTGGATGTGATTTTTGGCCTGGAAAAGCCCCTTTATACGGTGGCGCTGATCCTCTTCATGATCTTTAATGCCGCTTGGAATACCAAAAAACGCGGCGAGGGCCTGACGCATGTGACCTTGATCTCCTTCTGCGCGCTGCTCTGCGGGACGGCGGTGACGCTGGCGATCTTATTATTGTCCGGTGCGATCCACTTCGTACCAGCAGAATTGATCCCCGTTTCCGGCATGGTCATCAGCAACTCCATGGTTGCTATCGGTCTGGCCTACCGCAATCTGCTCACCACCTTTCGGGACAAGCAGCAGGAGGTGGAGGTCAAGCTGGCGCTGGGCGCACCGCCCAAATTGGCGGCGCATGATATTTTGCGGGAGGTCATCAAACTCTCTGTCATGCCCAGTTTGGATTCTGCCAAGACCTTGGGCATCGTATCGCTGCCAGGCATGATGACCGGCCTCATCCTGGCCGGCACACCGCCGCTTTTGGCGATCAAATTTCAGATCATGGTCACCTTCATGATCTTGTCGGCGGCCTCTATCGCCACCTTGCTGGCAGGCTATCTGGCCTATCAGCAGTTTTTCAACCAGCGTCACCAATTGTCACTGCCGAAAGGAGGGCGCCCATGACGCCGCTTTATACCGATGGTGAGATCAAGCTGCACTTAGCGCGGGTCATTCCCAAGGGGCAGCCAGCGACGGGCAATGTGCCTGTGTATTATTACCGCATCCAGCTCATGGACGGCACCGAAGTGGGCCGCTGTGATCTGCGCATCGGCGACAATGAACGGCTGATGATCGCCGGCCATATCGGCTACGGCGTATGGAAGGACTTTCGCGGCCATCATTATGCGGCCAAGGCCTGCCGGCTGCTTTTGGGTATTGCCCGCTCCATGGGCATGGATCATGTGATCATCACCTGTGATCCCGACAATATCCCCTCCCGCCGCACCTGTGAAGCGCTGGGTGCGGAGCTTTTGGCTATTGTCGACGTGCCCGAAGACAGCATCGACTACGCGATGGGCCATCTGCAAAAATGTCAGTACCGCATAGAATTAGCGCCGCCAGATCCCCAGCAAGAGGAGGAAACGTGATGGAAAGCCTTTACCAAGCGATCACCATAGAAGACGATTTTTATGCTGTCGTTGACGACTTTACCCGCTGCTATCTGCTGGTGGGGGATAATATGGCGCTGCTCATCGATACCGGCGTCAGCGGCGGCGATCTGCGCGGCTTCTGCCAGACGCTCACAGACCGGCCTATCCGGGTGGTCAATACCCACGCAGATCCCGACCATATAGCGGCCAACGGGCAGTTCGACTATTTTTACCTCCATCCTGCCGAATACGAGCACGCTGCCGCCGTCGGCCTGCCGCTGGCGAAGGCGCAGCCCATCTGGGAGGGCGACACCTTCATGTTAGGCAAATGGCTGGTGGAAGCCATTCTCATCCCCGGCCACACGCCCGGCGGTCTGGCGCTGTGGGAGAAAAATCACGGCTGGCTTTTCACTGGCGACACGGTGCAAAATGGCAGTATCCTGCTCGCTGGCCCAGGCCGCAGCCTCCCCGCCTTTCGCGCCAGCATCGACAAATTGAGACGGCTGAAGGCTGGCATCACCCGCATTTACGGCGCCCACGGCGATCTCGCCATCAGTCCCGATTATCTGGATGATATCGCCGCTGTGGCCGCTCAAATGGCCGCAGGAGAACTCCAAGGCACGACTCCCGATGATCCGCACCTGCCCCGAGCAGATCTTATCCAATACAGCAATGGCCGAGTCCATCTTTTGGTCCTGCCGGAAGACCAATAAAACAGCCTTTCTCAAAAAGCACACCCAAAACGGTGTGCTTTCAGATTGTAGACATAAGTGGAAAAGAACCACACTCAGGGTGCCGACAAAAGATGCAGGTCTAGGCGCAAAACCGCGCCAGAACCGGAGCGACCTAAACGGTCGTGAGGATTCTGG
>CABVBB010000192.1 GCA_902496505.1 uncultured Peptococcaceae bacterium | reverse complement strand
GCAGTCTGAGGATATTTCTGTACAGCTTCCATAATGCTTGTTTCTGGTGTGATTGTCATTTGTAGGACCTCCAAAAGTCATTTACTTTCTAGTATGGGCATATTATAATATAATATGTGAGAAAAAGAAAGTATGCACATTTTGGTAATATACTATCCAAAGGGGAAGTGTTCAGATGGATACCTATCGTGTGGAAGATACGCCGTTTGGTTATACGCTTTCGGTGATCGGCGGCAAGTGGAAGATGGTGATCATGTTCGTATTGGTGGAGCATGATGTGATGCGCTATAGTGAGCTGAAGCGCGCTATACCGGGCATCACGCACAAGATGCTCTCGGCGCAGCTCAAGGAATTGGAGGCGGACGGCATCGTGACCCGCACCGAATATCAGCAGGTGCCGCCCAAGGTGGAGTATGCGCTTTCGGCCAAGGGACTGTCGCTTATGCCGATCTTGGAGGAGATGTGCAAATGGGGCAGTATGTACAAGCCGCCCACGCCGGAGACTTCGGAATGCGCCTGTATCCGGGAAGGGACGGTCATTTGCCCGTTTCATAAATAATAAGGCTTGCCCTTCTTATCAGCATCCTTTATCATAAAAGGTGGGAGATTTGAATATAAGAGGGGGAAGTAAAATGGATGAGATGATCTTAACAAAAGCCATTGACGCGTCGCCGCAGGTATTCAGACCGTGGCGGCGTTTTTGGGCGCGCATGTTTGACTGGTGGCTGTGCGGGAGGCTGTGGTTTTTGCTGCAGATGGTGGTCTTCAATATCGATGCTGTGACTAGACCGGCGACCTTTGGCCGGGTGGTCATCGATATTGTGATGCAGATCATCCTGATGCTGCTTTTGGAACCATTGTTTTTGAGCCGCTGGGGCACGACGCCGGGCAAGTGGCTTCTGGGGCTTTATGTAACGCATGAGAGCGGGCGGAAGCTGACATATACAGAGGCGTTGCACCGCACGAGCGGGGTTTTGATGAGCGGCATGGGGCTGGCGATCCCCATCTATGATCTGGTGCGGCTTTATTTGAGCTACAAGGCCTGTGCTTCTGGCCTGCGCCTGAGTTGGGATGATGAGACCGCTTATACGCTTGGGGCAGAAAACGGCAGACAGGTCGTCTTTTATCTGGGAGCGGTGCTGTTAGTCATAGCGCTGCTTCTAGCGGCGCGCGGTCAAGCGCAGCTGCCCAAGCACCGTGGTGAGCTGACAGCAGTGCAGTTTGTAGAGAATGTCAACAAGCTCAATGATTTTTATGATTGGCTGCCGGGAAGCTATTTAGCAGAAAACGGCCAATGGCGGCAAAAGATGGCTAATGCGGGCGGGTCTTATTATGCCGCTGAGCCAACAGTGAATTTTGAATTCACCGAGACTGACGGCCGCTTGACTGAGGTGCGTTTTGGAACCGACCGCAATTACAAGCAGCACATCGCGAGCAATGAAAAGCAGATGTGCCTGGCGATCATGGCTTATGCCGGCGCGCAGAAGAGTATCCACTTCTGGGATATGTTTTCACCGTGGTGGGCGGATCTTGTTGCCGTACCATTTGAAGATTTTGCGTTCACCTGGGGCGGCGTCGATGTCCACTATGAAGTGACCTATAGCAGCTATGAGAAGGTCAGCAATTTTCCAATGCTGTTTCCAAAGGACAATGGCCCCTATCATTACCAGATGGAGTTTGTCATGAGCAAGCCATGAGAAAAATTTTTGCAGGATCTCGTGAAAAAAATGTTTTAAACGGCGGCAAATGGTTTATATATAAAACATCAAACAAAGCGATCGACAGATATTACGATATGTTAAATCACATTATGGGAGGTCATACTTATGGAATTAAAAGGATCTAAAACAGCAGAAAACTTAGCAGCAGCCTTTGCCGGTGAATCTCAGGCCAGAAATAAATACACCTACTACGCTTCTCAGGCGAGAAAAGACGGTTATGTGCAGATCGCTGAGATTTTTGAAGAGACTGCTGGCAACGAAAAAGAACACGCTAAAATGTGGTTCAAACTGCTCCATGACGGCATGCCGCATACCATGGACAATTTGAAGGATGCTGCTGACGGCGAAAATTACGAATGGACCGATATGTATGCCGAATTCGCTAAAGTCGCCAAAGAAGAAGGCTTTGACCGCATCGCTTATCTGTTCAAAGCAGTAGGCGAGATCGAGAAAGAACACGAAGAAAGATATCGCGCTCTCTTGGCGAACATCGAAGGCGAAGTTGTCTTCAAAAAAGAAGAGCCAGTCAAATGGCAGTGCGGCAACTGCGGCCACATCCACGTCGGCCCGACCGCTCCTGGTGTCTGCCCGGTCTGCGATCATCCGCAGTCTTACTTCCGCGTCAAAGCAGAAAACTATTAATAGACAAATTAAGCCCTGCCAAAATTTTTGGCGGGGCTTTTTTTGTCGTGGCGAATGATCGCGAAATATGTTAAAATAAAGCAAGAGTTGTCGCTTGGCGGTCGGTCCACCGATCCTTAGGGAAAGGTGGTGATGCTTTATGGTTAGTTGGACGGAATTGATCTTATTCTGTACTTTGATCGTAAGCATTATGACCCTTTGTAAAAAGGGATAAAAAATGACCGCCTCTGAGGGCGGTCTTCCCATAAATATAGGACCAGCCGCCTTTCCACGAGCGGCAACTCCATTTGTTAAGTCTATGATAACGGATAAAAAACGATACGTCAAGCAGCCTCGTCAAATTTTCGGCGGGGCTTTTTTGGTGCGTTGAATGTTGTCGGTGGCAAATGCCAACGCTTGGTAAAAATGAAGCAGTATAATAGGTAACATAAGAACAACAAATTGCTCAAGCATTTTTACAAAGGAGAGAGACGCATGAAACGTGAACCAAAAGGCAAGTTCATCATTGTTGGTGTCGATGGTATGGACGCCAGTTTGTGCAAAAAATTCTTGGATGAGGGTAAAATGCCCAATGTCAAAAAACTGTTGGAGCATGGCTCGGCCAGAGAAGACTTGGTGATGTTGGGCGCTCTGCCGACCATCACGCCGCCGCAGTGGACGACTTTGGCCACCGGTGCTTATCCTGGCACCCATGGCATCACCTGCTTCTGGAACCAGCATCCGGAAAAATTGGATACCTTGGTGTATTCTCTGGATTCCCGCAACTGCCGCGCTGAGCAGCTGTGGAACGTTACCGCAGAAGCGGGCCTGAATACTTTGGTCTGGCATTGGCCGGGTTCTTCTTGGCCTCCAACCTCTGACAGCCCCAATCTGTCCGTTGTCGAAGGCACCCAGCCGACCAATGTCAACTTAGTCGTCGGCAGCCTGGAATGGGAAGAATTCGTCGTAGCTCGTGAGGACGTCGAAGAAGAAGTGCTGCATGAGGAAGAAGACCACAGTGATGGCACGGGCTGCATCATTGCCAATGTGGAAGTTGCTGACGAGAGCGCATCTAAGCGCGGCAATGCGATGGACACTATGGGCGCCAGTGAGCTGCACGCTATCCTGCTGTCTGAGCATGAAGGTGAAAAAGCCGGCGCTCAGCGTGTCAATATCGAAAAAGCGACCATGATCGGCCTGCGTCCGGCGAAAAACTGGAAGCATGAGATCCCTGAGGACGCCAAAGAATTCTCCATCCCAGTCAATTACGGCAAAGAACGCCGCCCGGCGCTGTTATTAAAAAATGCAGACGGTGTTTATGGCCGCGTGGAGGTCTATAAGAACAAGCGTGAGCAAGAACCTTTGGTCGTGCTGGAGGATGATGCCGTTCACAGCGGCGTGCTGGATACGCTGACCCGCGATGGCCAGCAGGTGCCGGTCAGCCGTCAGTACATTTTGGTCAATGTTGAGCCGGACGGCAGCGAAGCCATCGTTTATGTAGGCAATGCAGTGAAGATCGGCTGCGATGAATTGTTCCATCCGAAATCATTGTATCAGGAAGTCCATGAAAATCTTGGCGAGATCCCGTCGGTCTGCCTGACCATCGGCGCAACGCCGCGTATCGCTGAAAAAGTTTTCGCACCGCTTTGGCACACCTATGGTCAGTGGCAGGCGGACTGCATCAACTATTTGATCGAGCAGCATGATTATGATGTGGTCTTCAGCCACTTCCACAATGTAGACTGCTTCGGCCATGTTTTCTGGGAACGGGCCAGCTATCGTGAAGAATTCGGCAATGATCCGGAAGTGTTCCAAAAGATCATGGAACGCTGCTATCGGGATACCGATGATTATATCGGCCAATTCCTGCACCTTTTAGATAAAGGCTGGACCATCGTGGTCACCTCTGACCATGGTTTGGTCGATGCCAGAGAAGATATGCCGCCAGCACTGGGCGATCCTTTCGGAATCAATACCAAAGCGATGGTGGAAATGGGCTATACAGCGCTCAAAAAAGATGCGGACGGCAATCCACTGCGTGAGATCGATTGGGAAAACACCCGTGCTATCGCTCCCCGCGGCAACTATATCTATATCAACCTCAAAGGCAAATACGCTACCGGTATCGTCGATCCGGCTGATCAGTATGAATTAGAGGAGCAGATCATCACCGACCTGTACAAATACGAATACAACGGCAAACGCTGCGTTGCGCTGGCACTCCGCGCTCAGGATGCCGCACTCTTGGGACTCAAGGGCGAAGGCTGCGGTGATATCGTTTACTTCTTGACTGAGGGCTTCAACCGCGTCCATGGCGACTCTCTCTCCACCTACAAGGGCGAAGCAGGGACGTCAGAATCTCCGATCTTCATGATCGGCGGCCGTGGTGTTAAGCACAACTTCAAGACCGAACGCGTCATCAGACAGGTCGACGTGGCGCCGACCTTGGCTGCGATCGCTGGCGTCAGAATGCCCGCTCAGTGCGAAGGTGCACCTGTCTATCAGATCTTAGACCTGGAAGACTAGTCAGGCTGGCGGCAAAAGCGCTGCCGTGACAGAAATTTTTGCTGAAGTGTGATCCTTGGGGGACAGCTGATCGCTGTCCCCTCAGGCTGTCGACAAAAGCGCTCGGCTCCAAAAAGGCGTCGCACGTCGTCGTTGCAAAACCTTGCTAAAATCCTCACGACCCGCCCCACGCAATTCTGGTGGGGTGTAGGTCGCTCCGGTTTTACCAAGGTTTTGCGCCTACACCCCACGCTTTTCTGTGGGGCGCTGCATCTTTTGTCGGCACCCTGACTGTGGTTCTTTTCCCTTATGTCTACAATCTGTGGGGGACAGCTGATCGCTGTCCCCATTATTTACATAGCAGCTTTGTCGACAGGGCTGCATAAAAAGTTGAAGTCTGTCCAAAAATAATTAAAAAAAGTGTTGACAGGTCGTCCGCTTTGATGTATTATATAAAACTGTGAGACGGACAAAGCCTCACATTTTTAAGCCTTGTGAGCCATTAGCTCAGCCGGTAGAGCACCTGACTTTTAATCAGGGTGTCAACAGTTCGAATCTGTTATGGCTCA
>CABVBB010000191.1 GCA_902496505.1 uncultured Peptococcaceae bacterium | reverse complement strand
CTTCCTCGCCAGCGTCCGCAGGCGCCAATTCCTCTTCTGCCAGCGCCAGAAAAACGTCTGACGGCAGATCGATGAATTGGCAGGGGACGTTCTGCTCATGGCACCACTGCACGGCCTGATATTCCGGCGAATACTCGGCAAAGGGGTAGAGGAGACTGCGCACCGGCGCTTCCTGCGTGTAAGCCAAAATAGCGATAGGCGGCTGAGTCTGGGCATGGACCAGATGCACCAATTGGTCGTTAAAATCCTCCGGCCCTTCGATGAGCACCAGCTTGGGCTGTTTGTCGGTCAGGAATTGGCGCAGATGGTAGGCGCCGGCGGGAGAGAGGTGGCGGATGCCAAAAAAGGCTGGCAGCGCGCTCATGGGTTCAGTCCTTTGCACGCCTGATACAGCCCGGACCAGCGTGCGCCCCGTTTTTTCATGATATTTTCCAGATATTCCTTCCAAGCGAGGGCGTCCTTGCTGTCATCCTTGATCACAGCGCCTTGCAGGCCTGCCGCCAGGTCTGCATCGGAAATGATGCCGCTGCCGAAGCTGCCGGCCAGCGCCATGGAATTGCAGAGCAGGGAGATGGCTTCTGCTGTGGATAACACACCGCTGGGCGGCTTGAGTTTTTGGTTGTGGTCCAGCGTTTCACCATTACGCAGCTCGCGGAAAATGGTGCAGACTTTTTCCACCACATCCTCCTCCGGCAAAGCGGCGTTGAGATCCAGATTGCCCGCCAGCTGGCTGACGCGGGTGCGCACGATCTCCATCTCGCTTTCCAAACTTTCCGGTGCAGGCAGCACCACGATGTTGAAGCGCCGCTTGAGGGCTGCGGACATATCGTTGACGCCCTTGTCGCGGGTATTGGCCGTGGCAATGATGGAAAAGCCCTTCTGCGCCGGCACTTCCAGGCCCAATTCCGGCACGGACAAGCGTTTTTCCGAGAGGATGGAGATCAGCGCGTCCTGTACCTCTGAAGCGCAGCGGGAGATCTCTTCAAAGCGGGCGATGGTGCCCGTCTCCATGGCGTGGAAAACGGGGCTTTTGAGCATAGCGTCCATGGAGGGGCCTTGGGCGATGAGCATAGCGTAGTTCCAGGAGTAGCGGATCTGCTCCTCGGTGGTACCGGCCGTGCCCTGCACCACCTTGGTGGAATCGCCGTTGATGGCCGCGGTCAGATGCTCTGACAGCCAGCTTTTGGCGGTGCCTGGTTCGCCTATCAAAAGGAGCGCCCGATCAGTGACCAGGGTGGAAATAGCGATCTCCACCAGCCGTTCGTGGCCGATGTATTTGGGCGTGATGAGCTTATCGCCCACCTTGCCGCCGCAGATATAGGTGCGCACTGAGCGCGGCGACATCTGCCAGCCTGTGGGGATAGGGTCTGTCTCCGCTTTGATCAGAGCGTCGATCTCCTCCTGAAAAAGGGCCTCCGCGGGGAGACGCTGTACATTTTGCTTATCCAAAATTATTCCTCCTTAAGACGATCGTTTATATTTTTAGGGATTCTGCTCACCAATAAGCTTCTCGCCTTGCTGAAGCTTGGTGATGGTATGAAGATTTTCAGGGAAATCTTTTTTAGCGAATAGGGTCAAAGCGGCTATTTTTTACCGTTTTCACAGTTCGTATAAAGGGGTCATATCCATGAGGAACTCCTTTCGGAGGGAAGGCTAGTGCTCGGTGACCGATTCGCCTCTTTTGAGTTCAAAAAGGGTGTTTTGCAGCGCTTCCAGCAGGGACTCTTTTTTCCGTGAGGTGTGCTGAGGCAGCTGATCTTGGCTGAGGGCGTCATAGAGACGCTGGACTTCTTGGGCTTTGGTCTGGTTGAGGCCGGGCATTTCGGCGATATAGCGGAGCAAAAACCAGAGATCGATGCTCGTGTTGCGCTTGTAGTAGCTGAGGAGGAGATCGGTGCAGTCCATCCATCGGCATTGGCGCAGATAGTCCAGATAGGGGTAGTTGTTGTCTTTGAGCAGCGCCCGTTGATAAAAATAGCGGCCCAGCTTTTGGCAGAGGGCGTCGTTTTGCGGCTGGACCCATTGGGAGAGCACGCTGTCCAGGTCTTCGTCACCTTGGTCCATGAGCAGCTTGTAAAAGCGTTCGTCCAGAGGCTCGGGCAGGTCGGTCACGGTCATCACAGCTGTGCTGGTGCGGGGATCTTCGTGCCAAGTGAAGAGGGAGAAGGTCTGCTGCTTTGCCTGCCAATGGATGGCGGCTAAGAATTGGGCGATCTGCTCAGTTAGGCGGGCAGCTGCTTTTTGGGAGAGCGGGCGCTTTTTGTCCAATAGGTCAGCAACAAAATGGTAGTTGTCTGCCGCCGGTTGAGTGAGAAATTTGGCGGCCAGCAGGGTTTGCAGATAGGTATCGCCGTATTCATCGTAGAGCTCCTGCGCCAGCGCGGCCAGTTCAGGCTGCGGCGTGCGGAGCAGGGCATTCAGCAACGTATTCGCTGCGAATTGGCTGAACGCTTGCGTCTCATATAAATATTGCCGCAGAGGCTGGACAGAATAGAAGCGCTTATTGGCGTCATTGCGCCCGACCCGATCCAGCCGTTCGCCCAAGGCCGCGGCTTGGCGGAAGCAGTCGCAGACAGCGGGGCTGCTTTTGCCCGGCAGAGCAGCGAGCAGCTGACACAGGGCGTTTTTGGTGCCTTCCTCCAGCTTCGCGGCGGCATCGTCATCGGGCAAAGTCTCCAGCAGTTTGAGCAGAGCGTCAGTGACCAGGGTGCAGGCGGTCTCGGAAGCAGAGGCGGAGAGATATTTGCCCGCCTCCTGCGGTTTTTTGGCGGCCAGCTTCTGCCAATAGTCCCAGATGGCGGGAGCGTCCAGCGCGGTCAGCGCCCAGCGGGCCGTATCGCGGGCATTGCCTTTTTCCGATTGGACCAGGGACAGCAGTTTGTCCACATTGTCCGGATCGTGGCGCAGAGCGTAGATCAGCGCAGCTTTCACGTCTTTTTCCGCATCTTCCAACTGCGTGAGATAAAATTCATTTTCCGCAGCACCGGCTAACGCGTCGATGACCTCCACACGGCGCACCATTTCTTTTTTGCCCTGGGGATCGAAGCCCTGCTTGACCAAGGGCACGATGGCCGGAGAATCGGCCTTGAGCCAGGCTGCCGCTTGGTCGGCCAGCTCCGCATAGGAAGCGCCCAGCGCCTTGACCAGCGCGGCTTTGACCCGGTGATCCTCGAAATATTCTGGGTGCTGATCGTGCGTTTCCATGACCAGGCTGTAGCGGCCTCCGCCGGAATGGTGCAGCGCGTCCAGCAGCGGCGCAACGACAGAGTAGGGCGCATTGGTCACCGCGCTGCCCCAGCCGAGATCCGATAGGGGCGTCAGTTCGCCAGTCACAGCGGTGGCGCCCTGCGTGCAGAGCACCGCATCCGTCAGTGTCAGCGCGTCCAAAAGCGCGCCGGGCCGGTCAGCGCAGTCCGGTGCCAAGGCCGCCTGCGCCAATTGCGCCACCTTGCCGAAGATCGGTGAAGCTTGGGCCAGGGGGGCAAAATTTTCAATCGCTCTTTTTAAGCGGAAATCGTCCGCCAGCAGCGCCGTACCGGCAATAGCGCTGGTCTTCAATCGTTCCCGCAGTTCATATAAAGGTGTCAGATCCATGATAACCTCATTTCTGTGCAGTGCACGCATTGATCAATAAAGTAAACGCACCAGCTTAGTTTCTGTCACGATACTAAAGGGCATAAGGACCATGCGTTTTTGCGGTCCGTCATAAAATAATCCGCCCAAAAGCACCTGATCCTGCCACAAGGATGCTTCCGGCAAGATCCGCAGTCTGTCCACCGTGCTTTCCATGCCCGGCAGATCGCCCAAGAGGATACGATCGCCTGCGCCGTCCTCCAGCACCAGATCGTCGTTGATCTGGCCGATGCGGGCGTAGGCATAGAGGCCTAGGAGCATCGGTGCGGACAAAGCGTTTTTGAGCAGGTTTTTGGCCTGCTTGACGGCGGGTGCCAGGGTCTGGGCGCTGTATCGGCGCGCCTTAGCCAGATCATCAGGCACTGTCTCGCGCAGCACGGCGCCGTCCCAGCGCACGCGGCGGTTGCCATCGCCAGGATAGTAGACCAGAGAGGGTATCTCCGCCACGCCGAAAAAACTGTCCTCCTGCTTCACATACTGCAGCGCTTTTATCGGCCGATAATTGTAGGTCATGTCGATTTCGCCGGTGTCCAGATCCAGCCAGCAGCCCGTGTCGATATATTCGTTCCGGGCTTTGTCGAAGTCTACCCAAAAGGCCAGCTGCAACAGCTTAGCCTCATTTTTATAAAGTCCCAGCTGTTCTAATTCAGCCAGCTTCCAAACACCGCCCAATTCTTCGTAGAGCACATTGTCATCCTGCTCTACAGCGCCGCTTTCCAGCTTGGCGGAGAGATATTGGCGGGATTTTTTCTCCAGCGCGTGCAGGTCCTCCAAACATTTGACCGCGGCTTCATAATGATCGTCCTGACCATCGTTTTGGAAGGCCGCCATTTCCATGATCAATTTATTGAGCAGCCGCTGCGGGCCGGGCAGATAATAATCGCCCAGCTGTTTGGCCAGCTGGCGGTAAGTGCTGAGCGTCACGCTGCCCATGGTGCCTAATCCGGCTTTGAGCAGATCCTGCACCAGTTTCTGCAAGAGATCCAGCCCTTCCAGCTGTTTTTTGAGTTTTTTGGTGCGGGCTGATTTGTTGATCTTGGGCTCAGCTTTGGGGGTCCCCTCCTCCGGCGGCTGAGCTTTTTTTTCTTCGCGGGATTGTTTTTTCTCCCGCTTTTTCAAAATATCCTCGGGGATCTCACAGGGGGCAAAGGGCTTTTGCTTCATGATCTCATACATCAGCGCCAGGCCGTGCTTGCACGGAAACTGACGGCTGGGGCAGGAGCAGCGGATCAAAGGTGCAGCCGGATCGATGAAATCGATGCTGGTGATATAATTGCTCTTGCCGCTGCCGGTACATTCCCCCCAGTAATACGTATCGTCAGCTGAGCATTCCAGGCGCACGAAGCCGCCTTTGTCCGAGATCTTTCTGCCATTGGCCGCGGCTGCCGCATTGGGCGCCAAGGCCAATATCTGCTGTTCGGTGATTTGCTGCATAGGATCGTCCTCGCCTTCTCAAATGATTGCTAAGATATGGTCACGGCAGATCGAAGACCGCCGTTACAAAAGGCCGCAGAGCAGCCTTTATGTAGAAAAGTCCGCACCTGGCTAGACCTGGGTGCAGCTTTTGAGATAATCGATAAAATACTGCACAGCTGAGGAGCGGGCGGCAGTACTGCTGTAGATGCAGAAAAGCTGGAATTTGACCTCATCACTGATGACGATGCTGGGCAGGTCAGCGATATAAGTGGAGATCTGTTCGTCATAGCTGTGCTTGATGGAAAAACCGATCCCCAGGCCGGAGTGGATCATGGCGCGGTAGACAGGGATGCTGTATTCGCCTCTGATGTTCTCAGCA
>CABVBB010000190.1 GCA_902496505.1 uncultured Peptococcaceae bacterium | reverse complement strand
GTCATAATGGGTGAGCAGGAGGAATTGGTGTTACTGACGACGGTGACCAATGATATCGAGCGGTCGATGCTGATGGGGCTTTTGCAGACGGAGCATATCTTGGCGCTGGCTAGGGATGCCAGGACCAACAGCGGATTGAAGCCTTATTTGGGACAGGCGGCGGTCACGACTGGCGGTTTGGATGTCAATATTTATGTATACCAAAAGGATTACGAACAAGCTAAGGTTTTGGTGGATGCGTATCAAAACAAGGGGCTTGAGGATAACGAAGAGGATGTATAGCGTTAAATATTGGTAAAGGAAAAGCAGCTGTTTATGGACAGCTGCTTTTTGGTATATGTATAAAAAGACGGCCTCGAGGGCCGCCTTTTGACAAAACGAAAGAGGTTGGATTTGTTAGTGATTATCAGCCATACGGTCTTCACGGCGCATCCAGCAGAAGACAAAGGCTGCCAATACAGCTATAACGATGGCGTAGACACCGAAGGCTGCGGCATCACTGGGTAAATGCAGCACGCTTTTGTGCAGCATGAGCCAATATGGCGAGAGAAATTGACCGATAAAGAGCGTTGCCAGGTAGAAGGAAGAAACTTTGGATACTTGTTCCAGGGGCACGGCTTGGGTGAGCTTGAAGGTCAAGATGCAGTTGAGCACACTTTGGGCAAATCCAGTAAGCGCCATGCCAACGGCAATGAACCCTAAGGAACTGGTCAGAGTGTAGCAGAAGAAACCAATGGCGCACATTAACACAAGAATGGATGAAGCGTAGTTGCGCAGATATTTGGTGATGAGCGGAACCAGCATGCCGCCAATGGCGCCAATAGCGGTAGACATGGCAGATAGGAGGCCGACAGTACTGGCACTGCCTAAATTGTAATATGCTAAATAATTGGCGATGATGGTGGTCATGACGTACGTAGTCAGAGTCACCAGAGCAATGATGAAGCAATAGACGAAGACGCTGGCAGGCAGCCGGCGACGGGAAGCCGCTGCAGCGGCTGAGGAAGCGGTGGCTGCCACTGGTGGACGCTTGGGAATGTAGATGATGGCCAAGATGAAGATCAGTACGAAACAGCCATAAAGCAGAAAGATCAGCCGCCAGTTGATCTCAGCCAGTTTGCCGGCCAGGGCGAAAAAAATGACGCCTAGGACGCAGTTGGCAGTGACATTGGCACCAATGAGAACAGAACGCTGTGCTTCTTCATATTCGGCAAAGAGTGCTGTTTGCAGCGGCATGATCATCCCCAGACCTATGCCGAGGACGCCGCGCAAAATGATGATCACCGTAAGCGAGTGGATGAAATAGGGCAGGACACCGCCGATGAGGATCAGGATGATGCCGCTTAAGATCAGCGTCTTGATGGGGAATTTGCTGGTCAGCGCGGAGCTTACGATGAGTCCTGCTAAGAGGGTCAGCGCAGGCAGCGTGATCATCAGGGGCAGGACAGTGGGTGAGGCGTTGGGGTATTCCAGTGCGATCTTCTGCATGGCTGGCGCTAATAAGGTGCTGCCGATGACCATGGCAAGGCCGCAGAGGATGAGAGTGGCTTTTTTCATAAAGTCGTGCATGAAATTCCTTCCTTTCGAAAATAATAGATAAATACATTTTCTTTATTGTATCAGGTATCCAGAAGGGGGGCTAACAGCGAGAAATTGTGCAAAATGGCGTTGCACACCTAGAAATTGTGGGTGAATTTTGCGCGGACATCTTGACAATTTCCTAAAATCAATGAAACTTGTTACTTAATTCAAAGAACCAAGAGCATAAATCAATGTTATAATAGAGTCAAGGTCAGTACAGTAGAAAGTTAACGGAGGTATTCCTGATGATATATGATAACGTTTGTCAATTGATCGGCAAGACGCCGATGGTGCAGCTGCATTTGGCAGAGGAACTGCCAGCAGAGATCGTAGCTAAAGTTGAATTTTTTAATCCCGGCGGCAGCATCAAGGACCGCCCAGCTTATTACATGCTGGAGCAGGCGGAAAAACGGGGCGATATCCAGCCGGGGGCGACCATCGTCGAACCGACCAGCGGCAATACGGGCGTTGGCTTGGCTTTGGTGGGCGCGGTCAAGGGCTACAAGGTCATCCTGACGATGCCGGAAAATATGAGCCAAGAGCGGCAGAGCCTGCTCAAAGCCTACGGCGCAGAGATCATCCTGACACCGGCAGCTGAGGGCATGTCCGGCGCTATCGCCAAAGCGGAAGAACTGCTCAAAAACATCCCCGGCAGCTTCTGCTGCGGACAGTTCGATAATCCAGATAATGCAGAGGCTCATTATCTGACCACTGCTCAGGAGATCTGGGCAGATACCGAAGGCCGCGTGGATATTCTCGTTTCGGCGATCGGTACGGGCGGCACCATCACTGGCCTTGCCCGCGGGCTCAAGGAATATAAGCCGGATATCCAGATCATCGGCGTAGAGCCCTTGCAGTCGGCGGTGCTTAATGGCCGTCCCAAAGGGCCGCATAAGATCCAAGGCATCGGCGCAGGTTTTGTGCCTAAGGTGTTGGATCAGAGTTTATTGGATGAAGTGATCATGGTCGACGAAGACGACGCGCTGGCCATGGGGCGTCAGCTGGCCAAGAAAGAAGGCCTGCTGGTGGGGATCTCTTCCGGTGCTGCCGCAGCAGGGGCATTCGCTGTAGCTAAACGGCCGGAAAATGCGGGCAAACGCATCGTCGTTATCCTGCCTGATACCGGCGAACGGTATCTATCCACCGAATTATTCAGCGAAGCGTAAAACGATATAAGCGCGAGAGACATTAAAAGGAGAAATTGATCATGGACAGTTATGCAGACAGGCAAGAATCAGACATTATTTTGAAAGCCCAGCAGGGTGACGAGTTGGCAATGGAGTTTCTGCTCAAAAAATACCAAGGTCTTTTGAATTATATTTGCGACAAATATTTTCTCAAGGACGGCGAACGGGATGATTTGATGCAGGAGGCTATGATCGGCTTTGTTCAGGCTGTCAAATATTATGATCCCCAAAATGGCAAGCTGTTCAAGAATTTCGCCTATCTGTGCGTCAAGCGGGAATTGGATTCCTGTGTGAAGCGCTCCAACCGCAAGAAGCACATGGTCTTGAACGATGCGATCTCCATGAGCAGCTTTGCTGAAGGCAGTGAGGATTGCAGCATGGATAAGATGGCCTACCTCGTGGAAAAAGACAGCAACGGCAATATCGTTTCGCCGGAAAGCGTGGTCGTGGACAAAGAATCCTACAACGAGGTCATGAACCAGATCAACGGCATGCTCTCCAAAATGGAGATGAACGTGCTGATGATGCGTCTGATGGGCCATTCCTACAATGAGATCACCGATGCGCTGCAATTAGAAAATAAATCTGTGGACAACGCCGTGCAGCGTATCCGCAAAAAAGTCAATAATTCCAAGGCCCTGCTCTCCATCGGCTGAGGGATATAAACGAAGCCGCTCCCATTTCGGGGGCGGCTTTTTAGGTGAGGCAAGGGATATTGATGAAAAAAATGCTTGACATTTGCGGCGGCAGTCTATATACTATGGGAAAACAAGAATAAATATGAAACCTGTGAGCAAGGGTAAGTAGGAATGATGGATGACCTCCAGAGAGCTGCCGGTGGTGGGAGTGCAGCGGCCTAAATGATTCTGAATGGACTTGCGAGGGCAGCCTGAAAGTTTTTATAGCGAGTAGGCGCTGACGGGAACTCTGTCCGTTATCAGTGGAGCGCATATGATAGTATGTGAAGTGAGCGGTCATGTCGATGACGTGGCAATTTGGGTGGTACCGCAGAAGTTTAGAGCTTTTGTCCCTTATGATCAATTTATCATGAGGAACAAAGGCTTTTTTTGTTGCAGTGGATCATTGGAGAAAGAAGGAGATTTGAGATGACAAAGGGACGTTTTGGCGCGTATGGCGGGCAGTTTGTACCGGAGACGCTGATGACAGCAGTCGAGGAATTGGAGGAGGCTTACGCGTATTACAAAAATGATGCGGATTTTCAGGCGGAATTGAAGACGCTGTTGGATGAGTATGCGGGGCGGCCGTCGCGGCTGTATTATGCGGAAAAGATGACGAAGGATCTGGGCGGGGCCAAGATCTACCTCAAGCGGGAGGATCTCAACCATACTGGCGCGCATAAGATCAACAATACATTGGGCCAGGTGCTCTTAGCTAAGAAAATGGGCAAAACGCGGGTGATCGCGGAGACGGGCGCAGGTCAGCACGGAGTGGCGACAGCCACAGCGGCGGCGCTTTTGGGATTGGAGTGCGAGATCTACATGGGTAAGGAGGACACGGAGCGGCAGGCGCTCAATGTTTACCGCATGGAGCTCTTGGGGGCCAAGGTGCATCCGGTGACCAGCGGCACCATGACGCTCAAGGATGCAGTCAATGAGGCTATGCGGGAATGGAGCAGCCGCATGGAGGATACGCTCTATGTCTTGGGCTCGGTGATGGGGCCGCATCCTTTCCCGACCATCGTGCGGGACTTCCAGAAGATTATCGGCGAGGAAGTGCGGGAGCAGCTCATGGCTAAGGAAGGCCGTCTGCCGGATGTGGTCATGGCTTGTGTCGGCGGCGGCAGCAATGCGATGGGACTGTTCTATGATTTCATCGAGGAACCGTCGGTGCGTTTGATCGGCTGTGAGGCAGCGGGGCTGGGCGTGGATACGGCGCAGAATGCTGCGACCGTGGCCAATGGCACCGTGGGCATCTTCCACGGGATGAAGTCGTATTTCTGTCAGGATGAATATGGTCAGATCGCGCCGGTGTATTCGATCTCAGCAGGGCTGGATTACCCGGGCATCGGGCCGGAACACGCGGCGCTGTATGACAGTGGTCGGGCGACGTACGTGCCGGTGACGGATGACGAGGCTGTGGCAGCTTTTGAATACCTGGCCCGTATGGAGGGCATCATTCCGGCGATCGAAAGTGCGCACGCAGTGGCTTATGCCCGCAAACTGGCGCCGACGATGGGAAAAGACGAGATCATGGTCATTTGTTTGTCAGGCCGTGGTGATAAAGATGTGGCAGCGATTGCCCGTTATAAAGGAGTGGATCTACATGAGTAAAACAAAGCAGGCTTTTGCTTCCGGCAAAGCATTCATCCCATTTTTAACAGCAGGCGATCCTGATCTGGAGACAACAGAGCAGCTGATCTTGGCTATGGCAGAGGCTGGGGCGGATTTGATCGAGATCGGTATTCCGTTTTCGGATCCGATCGCCGAAGGGCCGGTCATCCAAGAGGCGGACAACCGCGCTTTGGCCGGCGGTACCACTACGGACGGGATCTTTGAGATGGTGGCGCGGGTGCGGACAGCGTCTCAAGTGCCTTTGGCGTTCATGACCTACATGAATCCGGTGTATACCTACGGCGTGGAGCGGTTCATGACCCGCTGCCAAGAGGTGGGCATCGATGCACTGATCGTGCCGGATGTGCCTTATGAGGAAAAGGCA
>CABVBB010000189.1 GCA_902496505.1 uncultured Peptococcaceae bacterium | reverse complement strand
CGGCGGCCAAGATCTTCATGGCAGCCAGGCTTTCTGCCGTCAGCGGCAGTTTGACCACGATGCGGGGATCGATCTTCGCCAGTTCCCGCGCTTCGGCCAGCATGCCTTCTTTGTCGCTGGCAAGCACCTCGACGCTGATGGGGCCATCCACCAATTCGCAGAAATATTTGGCTCTGGCCAGATAATCGCCGCTTTCTTTAGCGACCAGTGAGGGATTGGTGGTCACACCGTCAATAACGCCCATGGCAACGGCCTGTTCCACCTCCGCCTGATTGGCGGTATCTAAAAACAGCTTCATTCCAAAATCCTTCTTTCGTTAAAATGCCTTGCCATTGCTGCCAAAGACGCGGATCTTCTCTTTGACGCGCTCTTTCATAGCAGCTTTAGCCGGCTTCAAGATCTTGCGCGGATCGATCTCATTGGGATTGGCGGCCAGGGCAGCCCGGACGCCGTCGCTGAACGCTTCTCTCAAGTTGGTATCGATGTTGACCTTGCGCACGCCCAAGCTGATAGCCTTGCGGATATCTTCATCCGGTACGCCGGAGGAACCATGCAGAACGATAGGAATGTTGACCAATTTTTTGATCTCTTCCAAGCGTTCAAAATCCAGTTTTGGCGTGCCTTTGTACTGACCGTGTGCCGTACCGATAGCGATCGCCAGCGATTTGATGCCTGTTTCATCAACGAAACGCTTAGCCTCAGCCGGATCGGTGAAGGTCGCTTCCCGTTCAGATACGCTGACATTGTCCTCTGTGCCGCCGATCTTGCCCAGCTCTGCCTCTACAGAAATATCCAACGGTCTGGCCATATCCAAAATTTTGTTGGTCAGCGCGATGTTTTCTTCAAGCGGCAGCTTGGAACCATCGATCATGACCGATGTAAAGCCGCGGCCGATACACTGCACCACCTGCTCAAAGCTGGTGCCGTGATCCAGATGCAGCGCTACTGGCACGCTGGCATGCTTAGCAGCCGTCTCCACCAAAGCCACGATATAATCCAACCCTGCGTAGCTGATAGCACCCTGGCTGGCCTGGATAATGACTGGTGCCTGTTCCTCTTCGGCCGCCTCGATGATGGCCTGCACGATCTCCATATTGTTGCAGTTGAATGCGCCTACGGCATAATTTCCCTGCTCCGCTTTTTCTAATAAAACATCAACATTGACTAATGACATATCATATTCCTCCTTCAGCGATTTATGCTACGCCCTATGGGCAAAAATGCGTATACTCGTTTATGATATTCTCTAAATATCGGTAAACTCCTGCCCCGTTTGGCCAATATCTCCCGCCTCAGCTGCGGGCAGATAGACCTTGGGCAGCGTGCCGTTGATCGTGGTCCGCCGGGCCGGAACGGTCACCACATCGCCCACTGCCAGATCGGGCACATCGGTAGCATCAGCCATCAAAAGCTGCATAGCCACCTTGCCCAGGATAGGCATCTTTTTGCCGCGGCCTGTCACATACACCCGCATCCGCGGATGATCGACATAGCGCAGCATGGTCTTGGCCACAGACTTCAAAGCATCCTTCAAACGCTTGGTCCTAAGCACCGGCTCCACGCCCACGCCATGGCTGTAGCCCACTGGCACGATGGCAACAGTGGTCGGCCGTTTGGTGATATAGGCGCGCTCATACCCCACGCCGTGCCCCTTGGGCAGTTTCTCCAGCGCCACGACCCGAGCCTTGAGCGACCAGCCATCTTCCAGCGTGCCGCCCAGCTGCTTTTGGTAAGCCTCGCCCTCCTGGCCGTAGAGGATCGTGCCCGCCCGCACCATATCCAAACGAGCCTGAGGGTACTTCATCATCGCCGCGCTGTTGGCCGCATGGCGGATAAGCCCGGCATATCCTGCCGCCGCCAGCTGCTGCACGCCTTGATCGAAGAGCGTCAGCTGCTCTTTGACATAACGGTCATCCGACCACATAGCGGTGGCAAAATGGGTATACACGCCCTGCACCGTGATCTGCGGCTGATCCGCAAGCAGTGTGATCGCCTCCCTAAGTTCTTCGCCCGGCTTGAAGCCTGTCCGACCCAAGCCTGTCTCCAGCTTGAGATGGGCGCTGAAATCAAGCTTCTGCTCAGCCAGCGCCCGCAGCTGTGTCAGATTGGACAGAGTCGCTGTGAGATCCGCTGCCACTAAGCGCGACAGCTCCTCTGGCAGAAACGGCGCAAAGACCAGGATCGGCACCGTCACGCCTGCCTGCCTGAGAGCCTCGCCCTCAGCGATATCCGTCACGCCCAGATAGTCCGCACCCAGTTCGGCAAAAAGTCTGCCCACCGGCACCAGACCATGGCCGTAGGCATCCGCCTTGACCACTGCCAAGAGCTTGACCTCCGCTGGCAGCGCCTGGCGGATCAAACGGAAATTGTGTGCCAGCTTGCTCAAATCCACTTCGATCCATCGTTCCATCATCTTCATCACCCGTTTCTCCAAATCTCGGCAAATTTCTTTCCATAGTATACCACAAACCCGCTCAATAATTAACTGCTGAGCGGATTTTTTTTATATGCTGCTTAGTCTCGCCGAGCCTTGCCGCTCATCTTGGTCACGGTCAATTCATACACCTGCACCATCTGCGCCTGTTCCGGCGTGATCGTCCACGCTTCGCCTGTCATATGCTGCATGAGTCTCGCCAGCGCCTGCTGCTTGGCCTCCACCGCCTCTACCGGTGCGATCCAGCCGCTGCCCACGATGCTGCAAAAACGACCGCCATATTCGCAGGCTGTCTTACCCGGCACCAGGGTGAATTCACCATCCATTTCAAAGGCCACTGCCGCGCCTTGGCCAAAAGCCCGCACCTTGCGGCCCTCCTTAGCCGAATGAAAATACAGCCGCAGCTCATCCCCTTCTGCCAGATAGCCAAAATTCAGCGGCACGATGTACAGCCCCTCTTCATCCGCGAGTGCCACTCGGCATACTGAGCACGCCTCCACGATCGCCAGCAGCTCAGCCCGCTCGGTGATCTCTCGATCTTTTCTTCTCATCATATTCCTCCTTTATCGATCTAAACCATATACCGATGGTCCAAGACCATCACCAGCACCAGACAGCCCCACGCGCCCACCGCAAACAGCGGCGACAATATCCAGCCAAACACCGCCCCAGCAAAGAGCACTTTCGTCCATTTATCCAGACGCGTCTTCAAGCGCACCAGTTCATAATGATCCACCTTGTCTCCCGCCTTCAGCCTGCGCAAAACGGCTATGACCTCCTGCATATGCCCCATCTCCTTTTCCGCCGCAAAATTCACTATACGCCCAGATCAACAGTGAGCGTCGCATCATCGCACAGACCACCCCGCTCGAAGGTGATCGCATCACTTTTTTCATCGTTATTCCTCCCAGTCGACCGTTACGATCTCTCGATCCACCAGATCACCGCGCGAAAAAGTGAGATAATAAGTCACACTGTTGGTCTCCTTCGTCAAGGACTGCCCGCCTATTTGCGTCCATTCTTTGGCGAACATCCCTTGACCATCCCATGTATGCTCTTCGTCGACCACTTGATCAGTCCACTGCCAGCCGACACCTTTTAATGACAGATACGTCGGCAGCTCCTCTTTCTTGGGCGGCTCTTTATACCAGCAGCCGATCAGCTGACAGCTCAGCCAATTATCATACCACGTACCGCTGCCATAATGGACCGGCGTGCAGTAAGCAGACTGTTTCAGCCTATAGATCATCTGCTCCGTCTCGATTTGGATCGTCTTGGTCCGCACATCATTGAGGAGACTCCGCAAGGTATGCCGCAGCTGCTCATGCCGCTGGTACTGTTGTTCAAAATAATGATCCAGACGCTCATCGCCCCTAACGGCATACATCATGACCAGCTGACCAGTCGGAATGTCTTTCCGGGAATAAATACGCAAGTTGCGCCAGCTGCCCAACTCTCTGCACCACTGATCATCTTCAATACTTAAGTAAGACGGTACAGCAGCATTATGCCGCTTGGCAGCACTGGCATATTCATAAACGACAAGCTCCCGATCACCCAGCTTATAGACCACCGGCGTCACGCCGCTTATAGCCATATCACTATGATCACCCGCCACACGGTGAGCAAACATCCCCTGACTGGCCAGCGCCAGCTGTACATCACTGGCGCTCAAAACATCTTTATGCTTCAATTGGTCAGCGTTCACGGCCACGCCGATAGCTGTGCCGAGGATCAAGATGACAAGGGCGGTCAAGGCCGCTATCACTTTTTTCATCGGTCTCCTCCCCCCAGCTCAACCGTCAGCGCTGCTTCATCGTGCAGACTGCCGCGCTCAAAGACGATCCGATACGTCACGCTTTCCGGCTTCCTCGTCAAAGACGCCTGGCTGCCTTGCAGATCAGGTTCCGTCATGATGCCTTGCCCATCCCAATGCCCTTCGTTCTGAGTCGTTTTATCCCACCAAGACTGGCCGTTCATTTCAAGGGACGTGATGGTGCGCATGTCCTCAGCTGGAGGCTGCTCTTTATACTGACAGCCCGCCAGACGACACCGCAGCCAATTGTCATACATCATTCCCTTGCCATACGGCGTAGGCATCGAGTGGGAGGTCTGCTCTAAAGTATAGATCATCTTCTCTGTCTCGATCTGGAATGTCTTAGTCTGCACATCGTTGAAGATCGCTTTCAATGTCTGATGAAGCTTTTCATTTTGCTGCATCTGCGTTAAATAGCGCGCCCATTCCCGAGGTCTTGGCGCATCTACTTTCAGCCTTTCTGGATCGATGGTCTGCCTGCTGCAGATGGCCAGATTGCGCCAGCAGCCGAAATCGCTGAACCATTGGGTCATATCCTCGGTATAACCAAACGGCAGTCTGGCCTGATCCCGCTGCATAGCATCTTTGAACACATAGACTAGTAACTCCTGATCCCCTACCTTGTAGATCACAGGCGTCACGCCGTCAGCTGACAGCTCGCTGTGATCACCCGAGACCTGATGAGTGAATATCCCTTGGCTGGCCAACGCCAGCTCTACATCGCCTGCACTGAGCAGTCCCTTTTCGCTCAAATGACTGGCGCTCACTGCCACGCCGATAGCTGTGCCCAGGATCAAAACCACTATGGCACAGAGTACCGCAATTACTTTTTTCATCATACTCCCCCCATATCCGAATAACATTTCACATTATCAAATATACTGCCGTGTTCAAAATGGATATAATAGATCACCACGCCTGGCTCGCGGTCAAGTTCTTGGATGGTCAACTGGATGTCGCGCTGGGCATACGCCCCTTGTCCATCCCAAATGTCCGTCCAGGAGGTAAAAGGCGCTCTGCTCTCTGTGCTGAGCCTAAGTGCAGCGCTGACCGGCAGCTCTTTTGCTGGCGGCTGTTCTTTATACTGACAGCTGACCAGCTGACATTGCACCCAATTATCATAAAGATGACCATTGCCATAAGGCGTAGACATAGAATAGGAGGTCTGCTCCAAGGTATAGATCATCTGCCCAGTCTC
>CABVBB010000188.1 GCA_902496505.1 uncultured Peptococcaceae bacterium | reverse complement strand
TTCCTTATCCACAGAGAGGATCAGATCGCCTGCCTTGACTTCCACTGCCGTCCCTTGGCTGTCCACGCCATGATGCAGCGCACTGTCCCGCGCGATCTGCTCGATGACGAAGCCCTCTGCACTTTTGCTCACCGTGATGCCTTTGTCGCCAGCGGGCAGCTCAAACTGCGCATAGCTGGTCGCTTCATCAAAATCATTGGTGAAAAAGGCGGGCTTGATCAGACCCGCGCCCTTGTAAAAAACAAAGATCAGCAAGCCGGCAATGATCAAGAGCGTCACCGCTGTCAGCAGCCTGATCCAAAAATTCATCAGACGATCCCACGTTTTATTGGTCATGATCCCCCAACTTTCTGACACGATTTAAAATGAGATTGATCAGGATAATGAAGACCAAGAGCACCACGCCTGTGGAAAAGATCATCTCTTGGTGCATCCCCACCGAATAACTCATCTCCAGCGCGATATTGGTCGTCAGCGGCCGTACTTTGTCCCACAGAGACAGCGGCAGACCGCCGGCCGGATTTCCCGCTACCAGCATCACCGCCATCGTCTCGCCCAAGGCGCGGCCAATGCCCAGGATATACGCTGCGGCCAGACCAGACTTAGCCGCAGGCAGTACCACTTTGAACACCGTATAC
This sequence comes from uncultured Peptococcaceae bacterium, assembly GCA_902496505.1. Classification (GTDB taxonomy): domain Bacteria; phylum Bacillota; class Peptococcia; order Peptococcales; family Peptococcaceae; genus CABVBB01. The sequence continues at coordinate 4,812 of CABVBB010000188.1, read as the reverse complement.
GTCCGTGAAGCCCCCAGGGCGTAGGAGCCCTCCTTGTAGCTTTCCGGCACGCCGCGCAAAGCCGTCACTGCCAAAGATACGATGATCGGCAGCACCATCACCGTCAGCACCACGATGACCGCCAGCAGTGATTTGCCCTCCGCCCGCGGCGAAACAGCCATCAGCCAAGGAACGATGAGCCCCAGCCCTACGATGCCAAAGATGACCGACGGGATGCCGGACAAAAGTTCCACTGCTGCCAGCAGAAAACCGCTGACCCTAGGACGGGCAAATTCTACAATATAGATGGCGGTAAACGTCCCCAAGGGGATCGCCAGAAGCAGCGCCCCGACCGTAGAGAGCACAGAGCCAGCCAGCATATAGAACACTCCATAGATCTCCTGCTTGGGCCGCCATTCCATGCCGCCCAGGAAAGCCGCCAGCTGATACTCCCCGCTGACAAAAGGAGCCAGCCCCTTGATCATAATGAAAACGGCAATGGCCAGGACACTGACCACTGCCAATAAGGCATTGACGAGGAAAAAAATCTGCGCGGCTTTCTCCAATTTTTGTTTATTCATCATAGCCTCCCACAGTTTTCACCAGCTTATTTTTCGACGATGCCGCCGTTTTCTTCGATAATAGCCTGCCCTTCCTCAGAATCGCTGAAGCTTATGAAATCCTGCGCGAGATCACTGGCCTGCTCCTCGAAATAGACCATAACGAAAGGACGGGAGAGTTTGTAGCTGCCAGAAAGCACCTCTTCAACGGTCGGTGCTGCACCCTCCACCAAGACAGGCTTGACTGTCTCATCGATATAGGTGAAGGACACATAGCCGATGGCATTGGGATTGCCCGCTACAGTGGTCTGAACATTGCCGTTGCCCTCAGCGATATCCGCATTTTGAGTGATCTTTTCCAAGCCCAGGATCTCTTCAAAAGCGCTGCGGGTGCCGGAGCCTTCCTCGCGGGAAACCACTGCGATCTGCGCGTCCTTGCCGCCGACCTGCTGCCAATTGGTGATCTCACCATTATAGATCGCGGTGATCTGATCCAGCGTCAGATCACTGACGCCATTGTCGGGATTGACCACGACAGCGATGCCGTCATAAGCAAAGACATCCTCAGTCAGGCCGGAAGCCTTTTCCTCCTCCTTGATCTCCCTGGAAGCGGTGCCAATGTCGCTGACGCCGTCGATGGCATTTTTCACGCCCGCCGAAGAACCGATGCCTTCATAGGTGATCTCCACGCCAGGATGGAGCGCGCTGTATTCGTCAGCCAGCGCTTTGATGATCTTTTCTGTTGACGTCGAACCGGAGATAGCCAGCTTGCCGTCGGCTTCCTGCTGCGGCTGCTGATCTCCCTGCGCATCCCCTGCGCTCTGTGCTGGTGTGCCGCTACTTCCGCAGCCTGCTAAAAGCAGCGCAGACATCAAGACGAATCCTACAGTTTTTTTCATTTTCATGGTGATTGCCCCCTAATTTTTTTATCCCGGCCCATGTTTTGGCAGCGGGTATTGCTCTATCTCTTGGACGCTCTCACTATAACCCAACTGTATGAAGGTTTTATGTTTACAATGTAAAGACTATGTAAAAGCGCAGATTTTTGCGGACGCTCACATTTTTCTCACAAACTGCTGCTATCATGGTACAATAAACCCAACAGCCCAAAAAGGAGGCTAACCGTATGAACAAAGTATTAGTCGTCGAAGATGAAGACGATCTGCGCCGCATCATCGCCAGCTATCTGCGCCAAGAAGGTTTTGGCGTTGTCGAAGCCGCTGACGGAGAAGAAGCACTGGAACGTTTCGCTGACGGTGAATATTCCCTGGTGCTTTTAGACCTCATGCTCCCCAAACTCGGCGGCTACGAGGTCTGTAAAGACATTCGCCAGTATTCCAACGTGCCCATCGTCATCCTCACCGCCCGCGACGGGGAATTAGACGAGCTCAAAGGCTTCAACTGCGGCGCTGACGAATACATCGCCAAACCCTTCAGCCCCAATATCCTCATGGCCCGCATCAAATCCCTGCTCAAGCGCTGTGAACTGCTCATGGAAGAGACTGTCACCATCGACGATTTCACCATTGACAGCCGCCAGCGCACTGTCCATGTGGACGGCCAGCGCATCATCCTCACCCCCAAAGAATTCGACCTCATTTATTATCTCGTCAACAACAAAAATCTCGCCCTCAGCCGTGAGCAGATCCTAGACGCCGTCTGGGGCATCGACTATTACGGCGACACCCGTACTGTCGATACCCACATCAAATGCATCCGCGCCAAACTGGGCAATTTCGGCGAACATATCAAGACCATCCGCAAATTTGGCTACAAGCTGGAGATCTAGCCGCCACGCCAGGCAAAGGAGGCCTTTTTACTGTGAAACGCAGCATCCGCCACAAATTTTTCTGCATCATCGCTATCATCCTGCTCTTTAACATCCTCATCACTCAGCTTTTCGGCAGCTCGCTCATGGCGAAATTTTATATCGAGAATAAAAAAAACGAGCTCCGTCAAAGCTACACCACTCTGCGGGCCGCACTCCAAAACGATTCGTCTGATATCAGCAGCAACAGCACACTAGCCGAGGCTATCTTTGCTATCGAGCGCAGCAATGTCACTATCATGCTCGTCCAACACACCGATGCCGCTGATACTGTCACCTATTACTCCCGAGGCAATCGCTTCCAAGAGCCCGGCTCAGAGAGACCCGGCGGCCATGAACAGCCCTTCGGTCCCCTCTTCACCCACTACAGTCCCGAAAACTGGATCCAGCGTGCTCAAACGCTGGGCGTCTTTCAAAGCGCCGATCTCCCGCTGCTCGTCAGCGAAAACACCTCCCCCAAGCCCCAGCCTACCTTGAGCCTCTACGGCCAAGCGGGCGATGAGGTGTACATCTTCCTCAGCACGCCGCAGGAACCCTTGGCCTTGGCCGCCAGCCTAGGCGTGCAGTACAACCTCTACATTTCTCTGGCCACCTTCCTTCTAGCCACCCTCCTCATCTATTTCATCACCAAGCGTTTCACCCAGCCCATCCAGGATATCGACCAAGCCGCCCGCCGCATCAGCCAGATGGATTTCAGCCAGCGCTGCGATATCCACACCCATGATGAATTAGAAGAGCTCAGCATCAGCATCAACCTCATGGCCGACAAGCTGGAAGCCTATATCGAGCAGCTCAAGCTCAACCAAGAACTGTTGGAAAAAGACCTGGCCCGCGAAGCCAAGACCAATCAGCTGCGAATGGAATTCATCACCAACGTCTCCCACGATTTCAAAACGCCGCTGACCTTGATCCGCGCCTACACCGAATCCCTGGCCGAGCAGAGCCTGGCTCCCGAAGAACAAGCCGCCTACTGCCAGATCATCCTCAAAGAAACCGAGCGCATGACGGCCCTGGTCACCCGCCTTCTCCAGCTCTCCAAACTGGAAAGCGGCGTCGTCACTCTGGAAGAATCCATTTTCCCCTTAGATGAAGTGATGCGCGATATCCTGCACAACAACCAGATCCTGATCCAAGACAAGCAGCTCACCATCAACCTGCTTCCCCAAGAGGACTGCTTCGCCTACGCCGACTATGACCGCATCGAGCAAGTGCTGGTCAATCTCATCGAAAACGCCATCAAATATACGCCCGCTGGCGGTACCATCACGCTGGATATCCAGCATAACGCTCCTGCCACCTACCATGTCACCATCACCAATACCAGCCCGCCGCTCCCCGACGACCAGCTGGAAGATATCTTCATCAGCTTCTACAAGCGCGACCAATCCCGCAAAGCCGATCACAACAGCTTCGGCCTGGGGCTGGCCATCGTCAAAGCCATCCTCGATCTCCACCATCAGCCCTGCGGCGCACGCAACACTCCCGCTGGACTGGAATTTTGGTTCGAGCTGCCCGCGGTGACCGACATTTGATCCCCCTCCCGAAAAATATTTCATCAAAAAAGGACGCTCGATCGGAAACAGTTGTTTCCGATCGAGCGTCCTTTTTACTGCTCATCCCTCTAAACCAAAGCGATCTGCTCATCCAAATAGCGATAGAGCAGCGACCATATATCAAACTCCGTATACAAATACAATTTTTCCGCAAGTCTCTCGACTGCTTCCTCTACAGCTGTATCGTCCTGTTGAACACCGGCTAAAAATTTCTCTCGTCTGACATCCGGCGGCGCGTACTGACAGATCGCCTCCAGCGTATCAGCCTCCTTCTGCGCACCGACTGCTCTAAAAGCTTGAATAATAGGCTGCGCATACTGTCCCAGGGCATTTTCCAGAAACGTCCAGATCCCTTCCATCGCTAATTCTGTATCAAAAGCGATCAAAAAGCAGGCCGTTTGGATAAACTCAGCACATTTAAGCCACTCTTTAATATTATACGCCCACATCTCATCTGCTAATTTTTCGCAAAGCATTTCGCCGCTATACTGCTTGATGTCGATACGACTGCCATCCAGCCACTGCATAAAGATCCCCTCGCCTTATTAGTCCCACTGGATCTTATCGCCCTCTTCACGGACAAGACGATAAAGCTCCTCTTCATTTTCCACAAGTGCAATGATGATCTCAGCCAGCGGCTGCGCTTTGGCTTCGTTTTCAGCATTTCGCTCATAATATGCGACATAAGACCCCGCTTCTGGGTCGCTCTCCAAGCCTATCAAAAGCTCCGGCGCCCGCTGCGCTAAATAATACATAAGCAGCGCGTCCCAATTATAGCCATTCATGTCCCCATAGATCTCACAGCAGTTCTTCAAGCTCACTGGCCTTATCGCCAAAAGGCCCATTCTCCACGCGTTTTAATATAGGCTTAGCAAGCTGCAGCGCTTGATAA
>CABVBB010000187.1 GCA_902496505.1 uncultured Peptococcaceae bacterium | reverse complement strand
ATTGGATACCAGCTGTGGAAGATCAAAGACGCTATCGAAGCGGAATTTGAGAAACGGGGATCGTATCAGGGATATCATTTTCAGTATCTGAATGGACGGGCACTCCGTGGGCGCGCAGAGCGCTAGCAGTCTGCAAGCCTAGGAGGAACCTGTAATCACCGTCATTTTATGACGAGGTGAAGAACATGCTGCCATTTAGAAGCAAGAAGTATCAGGAAAAGATGTGCAAGCCTGCGCTGGAGACAGAGGAAGCGGCCAGCCAGTGGATATTGCGCAGAGAGCAGCTGCCGGAATACCGGTTTGCGCTGGAATTATTGAGTCATGAGGAAAAGACGGCTATCTTTTGGCGGGATTGGGACAATTTGGACGAGCTGGCGCAGCGGGATCTGGTGCGCGCCACTTACAGCGATTCGTGGTATGAGCTCATCGCAGGCTACCCTAATCTCAGCTACAATGGCCGTTTGCAGGTGTTGGAGGCGTTGGGCTATATCCACAACGCCCACGTGGTGGACTTCCTCGTCAGTGAGATGAAGCGGGAGGATGAGACCATCCGCATGTCCGCGGCCAATGCGCTCAAGCATCAGGATCCGGTGCTCACCATCGAGCCTATGCTGGAGGCGCTGGCCCGGCCGGAAGTTTTTTTGGCGTCGCGCATTTTTGATGTGCTGCGCGCCATCGGGCCCAAGCTGGTGCCGGTGATCATGCAGATGATCGAGCAGGCGGACGGGCAGGGGCGGATCGTCATGGCGCAGCTTTTGGGCGCCTTTGGTGACGAATCTGTCCTGCCTGTGCTGGACAAGCTGGCCGCCAGCGAGGATTATACGCTGCGCAAGGTGGCTGTAGAAGCCATGGCCGAGATCGGGACCTCAGCTATCCTGCCCGCTATGGCGCGGGCGCTTGATGATGGCAGCTGGCAGCTTAGACTGGTGGCGGTAGAAGCCATCGGCCGCCATGAGCTTACGGACGGCGTGCCCCTTTTGCAGAGCGCCCTGCTCAAAGAAAATGACCCGCTGGTCAAAGAAATGATGAGTGAGACCATCCATCAATTAGATCGATCGCAGGCGCCTATCACGTATTTGTGGCGCCGGCAGGGAAAGGAAGCAGAACAACGTAATGGAAAATATCGCAGCAAACGCTACAGCAGAGACTATGCAGACGACCCATATCCTGAGCCAGCTGATCTCACCGGTGACCTTGGCTAATATTGCCGCCATCCTGGTGCAGTTTTTGCTGGTCATCATCATCGTCATGGTGGTGCGCAAGATCATCCTGCGCATGATCGATACGGTGATGAATAATCGTCTGACCGCGATCTTGGCCAATTCGGACAAGATCAGCAGCATTGAAGAAAAACGATTGGATACCCTGCGCAAGCTTTTTAAAAGCATCGTATCCTATGTCCTTTATTTTATCGCCATCCTCACCTGCTTGGACATGGTCGGCATCAAGGTGACCACGATCCTGGCCGGCGCGGGGATCCTGAGCTTGGCAGTGGCCTTTGGCGCGCAGAGCATCGTGCAGGATCTGATGAGCGGACTGTTTATCATTTTGGAAAATCAATACGCTGTCGGTGAATATGTCAAGATCGGCGCGACCTTAGGCAAGGTCGAAGAGATTGGCATGAAGACCACCAAGCTCAGCACCTATAACGGCGAAGTCCTGGTCATCCCCAACGGCAAGATCAGCGAGCTGGTCAATTACAGCCGCCGCCCGCAGCGAGCCAATGTGGACGTGGGCATTGCTTACGAAGAAGATCTGGACAACGCCATCGCCGTACTGGCCGAAGCCTGCGCAGCAGTTAATGAGCGCTTTGCCCAAGTGTTGGACGAACAGGCCCATGTGCTGGGCGTCACAGAGCTGGCCGATTCCGCGGTCACTATCCGCATGACCTTCACCGCGCTGGATTGGCAGCAAGCCGTCGTTGAACGGGAGCTGCGCAAATTGGTCAAGGATACGCTGGACGCCAAGGGTGTGGAGATCTCCTATCCCAAGCTGCAGCTTATTCCCAGTCCTTAAGAAAGGGTGAATACAGACTATGCCAATGAAGCTTTACGTCGGAGATATCATCAAAACTAAAAAAGCCCATCCCTGCGGCGGTGATGAATGGGAAATCATGCGCGTGGGCATGGATTTTCGCATCCGCTGCCTCAAATGTGACCATCAGGCCTGGATCCCGCGCACTAAGCTGGAGAAATCCATCAAAAAGGTCCTCAAAAGCAACGCTCCCGTTGACCCTGACACTGCCCCCAAGGAGGAACTATGACCCACTATACGTTGACCACTGACGCAGGCACTTTTGAAGGGCCTGTCGAATTGGCCGTGCTCTGGAAAGCACTGGCCGATTTTGACGCGGATCTTTATGAAGACAATTTCATCGTGCTGGAGGTCGAGCCCCCTATAAACGGCAGCCTCTACCTCCAATCAGCGCTGATGAGCGATCCCGGCGAAGCCAAACGCTACGTCGTCGAGACCCGCATCGCAGATGAAGACGGTGGCTTCTGCCACTACCAATGGGAGAGCGATTCGCTCAGCCAAGTGCAGGCCATCTTTGCCGACTACTATCTGCGTCAGCAGCTGCCGGATCTCACCGATTGGAAAGACATCACGGATATTTTTAAGTAAATGAAAGGCCCTCAAGCTGATCGCTTGAGGGCCTTTCATTATTCTAGGATGAAGACGACTTCTGTTTGGTGAAGCGTGCGGTCATCATTTAGATCCGTAAAGCAGTTTTTCGTGTTCGCTGAGCGTTGGTGCGGTCTAAAAAGAGGAATTGATATTTCTAGTGGCGCATGCTAAGATGACAAGAAAAGGCAAACGGTGTACGGATAAAAGGAGGAAGTTTGTTATGCGGATCGATCAATTAGAAGCGCTGGTGGTGATCAGCCGCTGTCAGTCTTTGAGCGCAGCCAGTGAGCAGCTGCATATATCGGTGCAGGCGCTGAGCGCATCGATCAAGAGCTTGGAGCATGAGCTGGGCATGACGCTTTTGGAGCGCAATTCTAAGGGCGTGATCATGACGCGGGATGGTATGACCTTGGTGGATGTGGCCAAGCGTTTTCTGTCGGAGATGTCCAAGATCCAATTCAAGCATGAGGATTCGCGGATCACGCTGCTGAATCAGCCGATGACTATCTATGTACAGAGCACGCTCTATGAGCTTTTTGTGCCGCGGATGATCTGTGAAATGCGTCAGCATATCGCCGATACCAGCTTGACCGTGCAGAAATATGCCCAGCAGCAGCCGTTGGTAGACGCGATCATGAAGGGGAAAACAGAGTTTGCATTCCTTTTTTATAATACCATGCGGCAGGCGGGCTATCGCTATCAGGAGGATTTGACCTTTGTGCCGCTCTTTGAATGCAAGATCGTCTGCTTGGCGCACCATATCTTTCCCTTATCCTCGCTCAAAACGTGTTCGCTCAAAAAACTGCTGGAATATCCCATCATTATCTATATGACGCCGGATTATCGGCATAATGATCTGCTGCGGCTGCTCACATCTTTTGGCCAGCCGAAGAGCGTACAGTTTGAGGAGGATTTCTCCATGTATCGGGAAATGGTCGCTTGCGGGGAGGGGCTGGGTTTTTCCATTCTTACGCCGTTTGAAAGCTACAATCGGCCTTGGCCGGAACAAGTGGAGCGGATCATCATCAATGATGATATCCATTTGTACGGCGGCTATATCACCAAAAAAGATACCCCTTTGTCAGAAGCCAGCGATGTGTTCCTGCGCTATACCAAAAACTATATGCTTCGGGTCGGCAGGGCGTATCCCTCCTGTGTTTTTTGAAGCAAGGCAGCAATGATCAACAGCCGTCTATTCTAAGTCCATGAGACACCGCTCATGGGCTTTTTTGTTGTGCTTCAAAAAAATCTTTAAGCAGTCCAGCGGTTAAAAATACCACTTATTCCATCTATGGGTTCTATATGATAAATTAATGGTGTCGACAGGAGGCTCGAGTCAAAGCGAATTGGCACCAACGTACAACGTTTAGAGAGAAGACGTGAGGAGGCAAGAAAATGAGTAAGAGTGAGGCAGTGGGAGGCCCCAAGAATGCAGCGTACTACATCAACAGTGTGATCACTTTGGTACTGATGATCGGCATTGGATTTTTGCCGGCACCGGATCCGATGACGCCAATGGGCATGAAGGTCTTGGGGATATTCATCGGTGCACTTTACGGTTGGACGACAGTCAATACCGTTTGGCCCAGTATCTTGGTTTTGACGCTTTTGGGCGTGAGCGGCTTTATGCCGGTAAAAGATGCGTTTATGCAGGCCTTTGGCAATGATACGGTATTATTTTTGCTCTTTTTATATGTGTTTTGCTACGTGATCGATACAGCGGGCATCACCAAATACTTTGCCAGCAAATTGATCGGACAGAAATTTATCCAAGGCAAGCCCTGGATCTTGGCCGGGATGATCTTTATCGCAGCCTACATCTGCAGCGCCTTGACCAGTGTGGTCGCGTCAATGATCTTATGCTGGAGCATGATCTACAGCATGGTGGAAAAAATGGGCTATCAAAAGAAAGATGCCTATCCGACGATCTTGATCATTGGTGTCACCTACTTTGCCATTATCGGTTATTCAGCAATGCCTTTCAAATTAGGCTTTCCGACCTTAGCAGGTTTGGTCCAGCAGATGACGGGATTATCTGTAGACCCGTTAAAATATCTGATCATGGGCTTATGGTTAAGCGTCCTGCTGTTGGTCGTATGGATCTTATTCTGTAAATTCGTTTTAAGACCCGATATCAGCAAATGTTTGGCCGCTGGTGACATCAACACTGGCGCAACAGATGAAAAGCTGGATGGCCGGCAAAAGCTGATCTTATCCTTAATGGGACTGATGATCGTCCTGATGCTTTTACCCAGTGTATTCCTCGGCAGTCAGAATGCCTTTATCCAATTACTGAACAGCATTGGTCTGACCGGTATCGTAGCTTTATTTGACGCTTTGTTCATCTTTTTACGCTATGAAGGCAAGCCGCTCATTGATTATCATGCGGCCTTCAAACACGGCATTTACTGGGACGTCATTTTCCTCTTAGGCGCAGCCATGGTCCTTTCTAAAGGGCTGACCTCAGAGACGACCGGCATCCAGGCTGCTTTGAAAGTCCTCTTCAACCCGATCCTTTCTGGTCACGGCACCTTCATCTTTATGCTGCTGTCCTTAGGTATCGCGCTGATCTTCACCAATTTCTGCAACAACTTCGTAGTCATGGTGACGCTTCTGCCTATCATGGCGACCTTCTCCAATGAGATCGGCGGCAACTTCGTCGTCTTTGCACTGGCCCTGCAGTACATGTGCGCGACAGCTTTGCTGACGCCGGCAGCTTCCCCAATGGCAGCTGTTATGCACGGCAATGACTGGCTGGACAAAAAGGCGATCTACAAAATGGTCCTGGAGATCATGCTGGTGACCTATCTGGTAACGATCATCTTCTTCGTCCCCTTCGGCAA
>CABVBB010000186.1 GCA_902496505.1 uncultured Peptococcaceae bacterium | reverse complement strand
ACAGATATAGGTATTTTAGTTCCTTTCTTACCGTATCATATCAGATGATCGTTACGCATGTCAATAAATCCTCAATACACCTGCTTTTCATGATCCGCTCTATAAGGCTTGCCGGTCAAATGAGACCAAAGCAGCGCATAGGCCTGCGGTGGCCCAGAGGGTCAGGCTGATCTTGGCGGTCAGCATGTAGGCTGCTGGTGCGCTGCCGTTAAAGAGCATATTGACTGCCATAAAGGGCAGCACAGGATAGGTCTGATAGGTGAGCGCGCTGAGCATAGTCAGGAAAAACACCAGCAAAAGCGAGGGATAAAAAAGCTTGCGCTGCCAGACGCTCACCGCCAGCACGGGCAAGAGAAGCCCTATGCTTAGAAGCGTACACTTTCCGACGAGGCTGCCTATCCAAAGTGCTGTTGCTGCGGAGGCGGCGTCAGGATAGACGATATAGCTGCCAACAGCCAGTACGATCCAGGTCTCCAGAGCGATCACGGCATTCCACAAAAGCCAGACGATCAGCTTGCTTCCTAAGAGGGCTTTGCGCGGCACCGGCGCAGTGAGCATGCTGATGATGGTGCGCTCACTGTATTCCAGCTGGATCATGTGGGTCAGGACAAAACCGCTGAGGATCGGGCCGATGATCAAGAGACTGGTCTGCACCTCTGCCTGAGCCCAGCTTTCCAAGCCGATGGCTTCCAGCCACCAGTCCGGCCGTCCGGAATCCTGCCAGACCATACCGGCCGGGATCAGCAGTGCCAGTAAAGTTGCCGCCAAAACTAAGCGATTATTTTTGAGTTTCAGCAATTCTGCTGCAATAAAATCAAGCAATGCCCACACCCCCTGTGATCTCTTTGAAATGATCTTCCAGCGTATCTTGACGGCGCATGATGGCCGCCACCTCTACGCCTGATCTGACCAAAGCGCGATTGATGTCTGCTGTCTCTACGCCGAGATCCCAGATGCGGAAAGCATCCTCCTCAACTGTATAGTGTGTGATCCCCAGCTGTTCCAGCACCAGGGCTGCCTTTTCCTGCTGCTTGGCCTGCAGATAGATATACTGACCATTTTTTTGCGTCAGCGCATGATAGTCGCTTTCTTCCAACAGTACGCCTTGCTGCAGGATACCAATATCATCGACCAGCTGTTCCATTTCTGCCAACTGGTGACTAGAGATCAGCACAGCCTTGCCCGCTCCTGCGCTTAATTCTCTGAGCAGCTGACGCACTGCGGCAATGCCGATAGGGTCCAGTCCATTGGTGGGCTCGTCCAGGATCAATAATTCTGGATCATTGAGGAGCGCTCCGGCAATGCCCAGCCGCTGCTTCATGCCCAGCGAATACTGCCGGTAAGCTTTCTTATCACCATAGGGAAGCTCTACCAATTCCAGTGCTTGGCGCACTGCCTGATGGCTGATCGTTCCCCGCAGTCTTGCCAAGATCTCCAGATTTTCTGTGCCGGTAAGATTGGGATAAAACCCCGGTGCTTCGATCAGTGCACCGATGCGGCAGAGGATCTCCCGCTTGGGCGCAGTCACCTTTTCGCCAAAAAGCCAGATCTCACCGCCTGTAGGCTGCATCAAGCCTAAAAGCATCTTCATCAAGCACGTTTTGCCGGCGCCATTGCGCCCCAATAAGCCGTAGATGCGCCCCGGCGCGGCGTGCAGACTGACCGCATTCACTGCTGTCTGCTGGCCGAATTGCCGCGTCAGCGCTTTTGTTTCGATCACCCATTGCTGCTGCATGGTCCATTCCTCCTTTATGCTCTTAGCTTAGCAGAGCAACCTTGCCGCAGCCTTGCCGAAATCTTGCATTTTTCTTGCAATGCCTGCTACTGGCAGGCCAAAGGCAGCGCCACGAACACCCGCAGTCCTGCGCCAGGCGCGCTTTCTGCCCAAACGCGGCCGCCCTGAGCTTCAGCCAGACTGCGCACGATGGCCAGCCCCAAGCCGCTGCCCTGACCCTGCCTGCGTGACGCATTGCCTGTATAAAGCCGTTCAAAAAGGTGCGGCAAGTCTTCCTCAGCTACGCCCTGACCATTATCCGCTGCGCAAAGCACCGCTTCCTCCGCCTGCGTCCAAAGGCTCAGCGTCACCAAACTGCCGCCGCTGTGGGTCAGGCTATTGCTCAAGATATTATCCAGCATCCGCTGGCAGGCCACAGGATCGAAGCGCACCCACACCGCTTCCTCGGGCAGCGCCAATTCGTACTGCCAGCCAGCATCCTCCCAGCGCGGCAGCCATTTGACTGCGATCCGCCGGATCGCCTCTGCCCAATCGCCCCGCTCTGGTTGGCAGCGCTCCTCGCCATTAGCCAGCTTGAACCACAAAAACAGCTGCTCTACATAGCGCTGCAGTTCCTGCGCCTTCCTCTGCACGATCTGCACATCTGCGCGCCGCTCTTCTGCGGACAGCGCCGCACTGTCCAGCGCCTCCAGATAGCCCCGCAGCGACGTCAGCGGCGTACGCACATCGTGCGTCAAGCTGGTCAAGAGCTGCTTATTGGCACTCTCCAGCGCGCGCATCTGCCGCTGCTTTGCTTGGTACGCTGCAGCCAGCGCATTGATGCCATAGCAGACCTCTGCCCAAGCATCGGATTCACGTACCACCAGATGCCGATTGAGATTGCCGCTGACCATATCCGCCAAAACGCTCTCCATTTCTCTTCTCCGCAGCTGCTGCTTATGATGATCCCAAGCCCAGCCCGCGCTCACTGCCAAAGCCGCCGCGGCCAATATCACTATCCCTGCTAACATTTCGCCGCCTCCCGATTGAACCGATAGCCGATGCCCTTGACCGTCTGGATATAATACGGCTCGCCTGCTGGTTCGATTTTTTTGCGCAGCTTGCTGATGAAGGCCATCATGTTGCCCTCGTCAAAGCCCTCTTCCTCCGGCCACAGCTGCTCATACAACTGCCGCTTGGTGAAGACCTGGCCTGCATGTGCCGCCAAAAACAACAGCAGATCGAATTCCCGTCCGCTCAGCGCCCGCTCCTCTCCTCTGACCCAGACCTCCCGCCGCGTGCGGTCGATGCGCATGTCCTTGAGCGTGATCACCGCCTCCGGCCTGGCTGCATCAAAAATCGTATAGCGTCGCACCAACGACTGCACCCGCGCCATCAGCTCCTCCAGCCCAAAAGGCTTGGTCAGATAATCATCCGCACCGCCTAAAAGGCCGCTGATCTTATCCCCGTCTGTATCCCGCGCCGTCAGCATCAATATTGGCACCGTGCTCTGCGCTCTGATCCGCGCCAGCACTTCAAAACCATCCATCTCCGGCAGCATCACATCCAAAATGATCAAGACATACTCGCCCCGCTCCGCCAGCCGACAGCCCTCGCGGCCATTATGCACCGCATCCAGCGCAAAGCCCGCCCATCGCGCTGACCGCTCCAGCAAATGACACAGCTCCACATCATCATCGATCAATAAGATCCGCTTCTCCATCGCTCTCTTCCCTTCTTTCCTCTAGTTCTGCGTAAAGGCCGCCTCAGTAAACACCATGCTCTGCACCATAGCCAACAGCTGTTCCTTGCTATACTGATCCGCGTTCAACCACAGCTCATACACCGTATCACCATCCGGCTGGGCCAAAAACACATGCCAGATGCGCACCGTCTGCTGCTCCGTTGGGATCGCGCCTGTTTGCTGCTCCGCCTGCTCCAAAGTTGCCGCTGTATAAAGATCATGCGTTACCAAGATGCCATAAGCAGGCACCGCCGCCTGTGTCACGACTTCCCCCGGCCGCTCGAGCTCAGCATGGTTCCAGAACAGTGTGACGCCTGCGATCTCGCCTGCCTGCCACTCAAGAAACGCTTCTCCCGCTTGGTGCAGCATCAATCCACCAGGATAGCACCAGCTCGCTTCAGCCAAAGGCTTGGCCAGCGTCTGGAAGTACGCGCTCTCCCCTTCATCACTGCTGACAAACAAGCAGCCCGTTTCGTCGCAGCTGTCCACCACCAGCTGTTCCGGCAAAACTGCCATCACCCCACTCATCAGCACCTGCTGCTCCTGCTCGCTTTGTTCCACCTGTGACCCGCACGCGCCAAGCAGCAACATTGCTAAGAAAGCGATCCCTATGAATTGTCCCTTTTTCATGCCCTCGTCCTCCTTTATTCAGCCGTATCTTATCTTCCATTATATTTTCCCTGCGCTCAAAGCACAAGCCCAAGCATTGACAAGCAGCTTTTGCTCATGTTACAGTGACGTATACTGACCATTTTGAGGAGGAAAAAAAATCATGTCACTTTCACCCCGCAGCCGCGACCGCATCGTTTGGCTGGCTACTGTCTTTGTCTCTGCGCTCATCATCTGGGTCGGGCACGCCCAGGTCATGGAGGGCTTACATATTTTCCCCGACACCGGCAATGTGGTGACGGAGGGACGCGTTTTATCGGTGGACGATGAATATGTGGAGGAGTATTCGCTGGACGATGTGACCATGGTCCAGACCACCACTGTCCTTTTTACCTGCGAACTTTTGGACGGCGAGCACCAGGGCGAGGTGGTCAGTGCGTCGCAGAATATCGACGAACTGTACAGCGGTGATATTCGACCCGTACAGGCCAAGGATAAGATCATCCTCTACTACAACGATTACGCCGGTGCTGATGGGCCGCAGTGGATCTTCACCGACTACCAGCGCCTGGATCAGATCCTGCTCCTGGCGGGCTTCTTCATCCTGCTGGTGCTCATCATCGGCCGCCGCAAGGGAGTGAATACCCTCATCTCCCTGGCCTTCACCTGCATGTTCGTCTTTTTGGTCTTCGTACCGTCAGTACTTAATGGCTTCAATATCTATGTCACCTCGGTGCTCACCTGCGTCTACACCATCATCATGACGCTGCTTTTGATCAATGGCGTGGGCCGCAAGACCTGGGCCACCATCTTGGGCTGCCTCTTCGGCGTCATCGTAGCCGCCATCTTCTCCATTGGTATGGACAAGCTGCTCATGCTCACGGGCTTTGTCGATGAACATTCCATTTACCTGCAGATGCTGGACGGCGCCAAGCCCATCAATCTCAAGGCCATCATCTTCGGTTCTGTGATCATCGGCGCCATGGGTGCAGTCATGGACGTGGCCATGGATATTGCCTCCGCGCTTTACGAACTGCGGCACAACGCGCCTGAGATCACTTTTAGCCAGCTCTGCTCAAGCGGCCTGGCGATCGGCCGCGACATCATGGGCACCATGGCCAACACGCTTATCCTGGCCTACATTGGCAGTTCGCTGGCTGCGACGCTTTTGCTCTTCACCCACATCGGTTCCACCATCGAGCTGCTCAATAAAGAGCAAGTCATCGTGGAAATGATGCAGGCCCTGATCGGCAGCACAGCTATCTTGCTCACTATTCCTTTGACCGTGCTCGTCTGCGGGTTGCTCTACGTCAAGCTGCCCCAACGCCCCCATGTCAAAGAGGAACTGCCCTCCTAAGGGCAGCAGCTGCACGCAATAAATCGCTGCATCACAAAAGGCGGTATGCTCTCC
>CABVBB010000185.1 GCA_902496505.1 uncultured Peptococcaceae bacterium | reverse complement strand
CATTTTTTCCATCGCCTGACGCATGGTGCTGTTTTCTAATAAATAGGTGACATCCTGTTTGGGCTGCAGAAAAAAAGAGATGCTTTTCATAACGCAGAGCCTCCCAATACTTCAAAAGTTAGGTATTATTGTACTATATTTTGCTATGGTTTTAAAGATGACCTGCCAAAAAACATTAAAAGTTATTTATTCAAAGGCGATCGGAATGAATTCGCCTTCTTCAAGGCCAAAATCAATGATGCCGACCTCATCCGCCAGTTCCTGTTCCTGGGCATCGGGTTCTTTGGGCGTACATGGTTCTAAGAGATATTCCAAGGATTTGGCCGCAGTCAGATCGATCACTTCGGAAATTAGAACAGTCATGCCTAATAAAAAAACATTGCCAATGCTGTCGATCGGTGAGTGGATCCGGCGTGGATCAGAGGACGCTGAGGGCAAATTGTTGTCAGCTTCCAATTGCTCCACTTGAGTCGACAAAGGCGGATTGGCAATGCCCCCTCCGCCTAAGCGCTGCAATGCTTGCCTGAGATTGTTCGGTTGTCTTCTTCTGGGCATGCGTCTCAAATTTCCCACCTCCCTGCTCCCTGTGATATTTCGCACCTCTTGCAGTATATGACGTGAAAAATCATTTTGCGCCCTTCCCAGCTTAGAGCATCATCAAGACTCTTGCCCCTCTTTTTGCTCTTTTAAGCGGCCTAAGACCAGTTTATAGCCGTCAGCGCCGTAGTTGAGGCATTTCTTCACCCGGCTGATGGTCGCTGTACTGGCACCAGTGGCTTGTGCAATATCGGTGTAGGTTTTTTCATCATCCAGCATTTTGGCGACCTCTAATCGCTGGGCGATCGCTTTGAGTTCGGCGACCGTGCAGATATCCTCAAAAAAACGATAATACTCTTCCTCATTCTCCAAAAGTTTCAGCGCTTCAAAAAGTTTATCGATAAACGGGTCCTGCAATCGACTTTCGTACATAAAGAACACGCCTTTCCGACTTTAGTGTATTAATGTATTAATAACTTTATGCTATCCATTTTTGCGGCGTTTGTCAATGTTCTTTTCATGTTTTAACCAAAAACACAAAAAAGCGATCAGAGTGATCTGATCGCTTTTTTACATCGGCTAGCCCCACACTGCCGTACGCATCCAGTGTTTTGAACCTGCCTAAGCAGGTGGGTGTCTACCCAATAGCAGCGTTGTTTCTTCTGTAAACAAAAGCTCTCAAGTTCGCTACTGGAGATCGACTCCCGTATAATCGGTGTTGGTACAAAACTGACCAGACACATACGCACATAGCAGGGTGATAACCAACTTCTGAAATTATATTAACATATCAATCAAAGGGTTGCAAGAGCTTTGCTCTTTTTCTTTCCAGAAAGATTTGTTAAATCTGCGGCTTTTTCAAATCCAGCTTGATATGCAGCTCTTTGAGCTGAGCGGGTGCTACTTCGGAAGGCGCTTCTGTCATCAGGTCGATAGCGCTTTGTGTTTTCGGGAAGGCAATAACGTCACGGATGCTGTCCCGTTTAGCCATCAGCATGATCAAGCGGTCGATGCCTAAAGCAATACCGCCATGTGGTGGTGCGCCATATTCAAAGGCTGTCAACAGGCAGCCGAATTGTTCTTGATAAACTTCAGGCGGTATATTGAGCAGTTTGAACATTTTTTCCTGAACGCCGCGGTCATGGATACGGATACTGCCGCCGCCGGCTTCTACACCGTTTAAAACGACGTCATAAGCTCTGGCTCTGACCTTGCCGGGATCGGTCTCCATCAAAGGAATATCGCTCTCTAAAGGCGCTGTAAACGGATGGTGCATAGCAAAATACCGGCCAGTCTCTTCATCCCACTCTAAAAGCGGGAATTCGGTCACCCAGAGGAAATTCAGTTCTTCTTCATCGATCAGTCCGAGACGCTTAGCCAACTCGATACGCAAGTGTCCCAAGCTGTCGCAGGCGATCTTATGGGTATCAGCAACGCAGAAAATGATATCGCCCACTTCGGCCTGCATGGTGGTCAAAATGTTGTTCAGCTCTTCCTCGGTCAGGAATTTTGTCAAAGGTGATTTGATGCCATCTTCGTTGATGACAAAATAAGCTAAGCCTTTCGCACCGTAGATGCTGACGAATTTGGTCAGGTCATCGATCTCGCGGCGGGGCATTTTGGAGCAGCCTTTTGCGTTGATCGCCTTGACGACGCCGCCATTTTGGACAGCCTGGCTGAAGACTTTAAAGCCGCAGTCTTTGACGACTTCGCACAGATCGACCAGCTCAAACCCAAAGCGCAGGTCTGGCTTATCAGAACCATAACGGTTCATCGCTTCATCGTAGGTCAAGCGCGGAAATGGGATGGGG
Organism: uncultured Peptococcaceae bacterium; assembly: GCA_902496505.1. Lineage (GTDB taxonomy): Bacteria > Bacillota > Peptococcia > Peptococcales > Peptococcaceae > CABVBB01. Next base: position 3,135 of record CABVBB010000185.1, on the reverse strand, counting down.
ATATCGCGGTCCAAGGTGGTTTTGAAGATATATTGGAGCATTTCCTCGGTATTTTTCATGATGTCTTCTTCATCGACAAAAGAAAGCTCCATATCCAGCTGGGTAAACTCTGGCTGGCGGTCAGCACGCAGGTCTTCATCGCGGAAGCAGCGAGCGATCTGGAAATATCTCTCCATGCCGGCGACCATCAGCAGCTGCTTGAATTGCTGCGGGGATTGCGGCAGCGCATAAAATTTGCCATCGTTGACACGGCTGGGGACCAAATAGTCTCTGGCACCTTCTGGAGTAGATTTCATCAAAATAGGCGTCTCGATCTCCAAAAAGTCTTTTTCATCCAAGAAATCGCGCATGGCCTTGATGACTTTGTGGCGCAGCTTGATATTATTGAGCATTTCTGGTCTTCTCAGATCCAGATAACGGTATTTCAAACGCAGGTTTTCATCAACGTCTACATTGTCCATGATGTAAAATGGCGGCGTTTTAGCCTTATTCAGGATGACCATTTCTTTGGCTACCACATCGATATCACCGGTTGCCAGATTGGGATTGATCATGCCTTCGGGTCTGGCCACGACGGTACCTTTGACCGCGATAACATATTCTGTACGCACGGTCTCCGCATTGGTGAAGCATTCCGGGCTGCTGGTCTCTGCACTGGATGTGACCTGAACAACGCCAGAACGATCCCGCAGATCGATAAAGATGACACCGCCGTGATCGCGGCGTTTTTGGGCCCAGCCCATCAGGACAACTTCCTGGCCGATATGAGCTTTGCGCAGGTCATTGCAGTTATGTGTTCTTTTCATATTAAGCATGACGTAATCTCTCCTCCAAAAATGTGACCAATTCTGCAAATGCAACGGTGGTCTGTTCGCTGGTCGCCATTTCACGGACAACAGCCTGCCGTTTTTCGATCTCTTCATCGCCAATGATGACGACGTATTTTGCCTGCATGCGGTCAGCGCCTTTCATCTGCGCTTTGAGGCTGCGGCTGAGATAATCTTTTTCAGCGGCGATACCTTTGGAGCGCAGCTGCTGTGTCAGCAGGAAAGCTTCCATCTGGGCTGCTTCACCTAAGGAAGCAATATAAACTGCCGGATGATTATCCACAGGCAGCTCAATGCCTTGCTCCTTCAGCGTGAGCAGCAGCCGCTCGATACCGATAGCAAAACCAATGCCAGGCATGTCCTCCCCGCCGCACTGCGCCAGTAAGCCATTGTAGCGTCCGCCGCCGCAAATAGCATTCTGCGCAGAACCAACACTGTTGATGATGACCTCAAAGGCTGTACGGGTGTAATAATCCAAGCCGCGCACCAAATTGGTATCGACCTCATAGTCTATGCCTGCGGCATCCAGATAGCTTTTGAGCTTATTGAAATGAGCGCTGCATTCATCACAGGCGGCATCAATGGTGGTCGGTGCGCCTTTGGCCAAATTCTTACAGGACTCATTTTTGCAGTCTAAAATGCGCAGAGGATTTTTCTCCAGACGGCTCAGGCATGTCGGGCACAGCTGATCCTTATGAGCGCCGAAATATGCTTTTAAAGCCTCTTGATGGCTGGGACGGCATTTTTCACAGCCAACCGTATTGACCTTTACAGTCAGATGCTCTAAGCCCAGACGTTTGAACACCTCGTTGGCTAAAATGATGACCTCAGCATCGATGCAGGCATCTGCTACGCCGAATACCTCCACACCGAATTGGTGGAACTGGCGGTAGCGTCCAGCCTGCGGCTGATCATAGCGGAACATCGGCCCAATATAATAAAGCTTCGTCGGCTGCGGTTCTGCATAAAGTTTGTTTTCCAAAAAGGCCCGTACAGTGCCGGCAGTTCCCTCTGGACGCAAGGTGATATGGCGAAATCCCTTGTCCTCAAAGGAATACATTTCCTTTTCTACGATATCTGTTGCTTCCCCTACGCTTCTTAAGAACAACTCCGTGTGTTCAAAAATCGGCGTTCTGATCTCTTTATAACCGTATTCTGCACAAACTTGACGAGCCAATGCTTCTACAGCCTGCCATTTTTCTACTTCACCGGGCAGAAAATCATTTGTTCCTCTCGGTCTGGTCGTCAGCATACTCTCAATCCTTTCCTCTTTTGTTTTAGCAATATAAAAAAATAGCCCCTTCCCAAAAATGATTTTTGGGACGAGACTAGCCCGCGGTGCCACCCAACTTGAATATTCCTATTCCGCTTTTGCATTTATCGAGTGCACCCCGAATGACAGCTATTAAAAGGTGTTCTTCAATAACGCTTTTGGCAGCCGCTTTCAGTCACGACGGCTGCTCCCTGTACAAAAGTGGGGTCATCTACTGGCCTTTTTTGTCATTGCTCATTATTGGTTCTAGGGACAATTTTAGCCAAGAGAAGTCACTTTGTCAACTTATCTTAGGAAAAATTCCTAGTTAATGCAGTCAATCTTGCCCTTTTCTTTTCAATGATCTCGTCGATGCGCTCATTATAGAGCAAGAGATCCTTGGGATTGTTGACCGTATCCAGCGTCCAATCCTGAGGATGGATATATTTTGAGGCAGATCCGACGCCTAAACCAAGGATATGCTGCCGTTCCTCCATCATTTGGATATTATAGAGCGATTCATGGCCTTTCAGTGTATAGCCCACATTTTCCAGTTGAGCGATCATCTGTTTTTGGCGATAGAGATAGTATGGCGTATACGGCTGTGTTTCGAGCCAGTGCGTCAAATAACGATGCATATCCTCCACAGCCGAGGCGTCGCTCTGGATGTCCTGCTGCTCTATAGTGAGCCTGGAAGCGCGCTTGACAGCCAGCGTGTGCACCGTGAGGTTTTCAGGCTGCAAACGACCGATGGCTTCCAGCGTATATTGGAACTGCTCTGATCTTTCCTGTGGTAAGCCGATGATCAGATCCATATTGATGGCCTCAAAGCCTATCTGCCGCGCCAGCTCATACTTTTCTAAAATATCGCTGACCGTATGTTGGCGGCCGATGAGTTTTAGGGTAGGCTCCCACATGGTCTGCGGATTGATGCTGATGCGTCCTACAGACCAGCGGCGCAGCGTCTGCAGTTTTTCGGCAGTGATCGTGTCTGGACGCCCTGCCTCTACCGTAAATTCGCGAAAGCCCTGCCAGCCCAGTGACTGCCAGATGACA
>CABVBB010000184.1 GCA_902496505.1 uncultured Peptococcaceae bacterium | reverse complement strand
GGGGCGCGGGCTGTACGGGGAAGCAGCAGTCTGGCGCCAGGATATGGCGGCAGTAGGGCTGTACGCGGGCTGAGCCGGTGATGTACAGCGTGTAGAAGCGGCCGCTTTCCAGGGTGAGGCTGGGCACTCTGAGGACGACGAAGCTGCTGTTGCAGATCGTAGCCTGAATTTGATAAGTGCTGGGCGTTACCGGAAAATAGCGGGTGACTTCTTTGTAGCGGATATTGTTGGCAATGACGAAAGCGCCGTCAGTGAAGCGAAAATCCAGACAAGGCGCATCGAAAGCCAGGTTGACAAAACGGATGAACGCTTTGCCGCCGCTGGGTGAGCCAACGCCGTCAGGAATGATGAAGACGTTGGGATTTTCCCGAGTACCGCTCAAAACAGCGGTGTGTGCGCCGCCGTCAGGCAGGTAGGCATAAGCGCCGACCAAAGGCTGACTGCGCTGGCCGCTTTGGTAAACGGAAATATTGTAGCTGCCATAATCGACATCAAAATAATCACTGAAGTGGTTATAGCTGACATCGCGGCACATGTTCTGCTGACTGCAATAGCCATCAAGCGACGGCAGAGATGAGCAGCCATGAAGCAGACGGATCTTACTGGACAAAGCAGTGACCTCCTTTTGAACGAAGCAGCCTGAAACACTGCTCGCTTGAAATGAACACATCGTTTGTGCCTATCACAGTATATGTCAACGGTTAAAAAGGGGTGTCAAGTCGCGCCAAGCAGGATCTGCCGGCCAAGTCAGGAAAAATCTGCGATACTTACGAAAAAAAGCCTGCTTTTATGTCGAAAAAGGATTAAAATTTTGCCTGAGATGTAGTATGATAAAGGTATTATCAAAACTCGGAGGTGCGGCATGGGCGGAAATCCATTCAGCAAAAAAATGTGTCAGGAACTCCTCTTATTCGAAGATTATTTGCTTAACTGCAAATCACCGTTATTCCATAAAGATCAGCTTATCGTCGACCGCGAACGGACACTGGAATTGGTTGCTGAATTACGCAGCTATCATTGTGCCGATGGGCGGATGAGATCACAAGAGGGGGAAAACGAAGCAGCTGATTTGCTGGACATGTTGGAGGAAACGGCGGAAGTCGCTCCGCAGCCAGTGCAGAAGAAAAAGACAGACGTCTTTGTGGAAAATGAGGAGCAGGCTGTCTTAGATGCGGCCCAGACAGAAGCAGAGCGTATTTTGGCTGAGGCCAGAGAAAAAGCCAAGTATCTGATCAATGAGGCCACGATCAAAGCGGATGTTCTGCTCAAGCAGGCAGAGGAAAAAGCACAGGAAAAACAAAACCAGGTAGATGATCTGCTGGTGGTCAAGATCAATGATGCGGAGAAACGCTCCAAGGAATTGATCGAGCGCGCTCATCAGACCGCGGAGACTGAGCTGGAGACCAAGACGAAGCAGATGCAGGATATGCTTTTGATGAGCTTCCAAAAGGCGGACAATCTGATCGCTATGGCTGAAAATATCTACGCCAAGCAGCTGGAGGTCATTCACAGTGACCGCGAAGAGATCCAAGGGATCTTAGTCACCTTGGCCAAAAAACGCAAAAACTAGCGTTTATCCTAGACAAAGACAAAAAACGCCCAGCGTTCCTTATTCATTAAGGAATGCTGGGCGTTTTGGCGTGCAATAAAAAAAGACATCAACAGGGATGTCTTTTGGCCTGATCACTTAGGCAGCGATCTTATTGTACATTTTGGTCAAGCGGGATTTCTTGTTTGCTGCATTGTTTTTGTGCAGTAAACCTTTGGATGCTGCTTTATCGATTGCTCTAATAGCGAGTTTCAGAGTTTCACCGGCTTTTGCAACATCATTTGCGGCGACAGCAGCCTCAAAATTTTTGATAGCTGTTTTAACGCTGGAAATCACACTCTTATTTCTTAAAGTACGGACTTTAGCAATTTTTGCACGTTTAGCTGCAGATTTGATATTTGCCAAGGTTGTCACCTCCTTCAACGACTTTTATATATAAAAAACCGCCTAAATTTCAACAAACTATATTCTACCATGGCCGGTTTAAAAAAGCAACAAAAAATAGCAGGAATAAAACCGTTTGTCCGGGATTTTTTGCTGGCCGCAGTGGGACAGGTCATGAAATATTTGCTCGCCGCATATAGATAAGCAAATGATTCAGGGAGAGTTGAGACAATGAAAAAAATCGTGGTGATCTCTGCGGGCTTTTGGGTCAAGCTGTTGGCCATACTGTTACTTTTGGCGGGGCTTTTATTTTGGGGCGGGAGTTATAGGGCGCGTGCTGGTGAAACGATGGCCGTTTTGGCGGCGGAACCAAATGCGCAGAGCGACAAGCAGAGTTTTTGGCAGACGGCTTGGGAGTCGATGAGTGAGCGATCCTTGGAACACTTGCTGGCGCTGCCGGCTTTGGAAGAAACAAAGCAATCGGCAGCTGATCGTCTGCTGAGCTGGGCGGTAGGCTTCGACCCGACCGATCCCTATCAGCAGCTGGAAGCGGGCATGGCAGTCTTGACGCTGGCCAGAGATGATGGGGGCGATAGGCTCGTTGTCAAGCCGCAGGACAGCGCTATTATAGAGGAAGATATTTATTCGGACATGGCAGCGATGGCGGATGATTGGCATTTTGAAATGAGCAAGCTGAACGACCTTACCCTGACTGATGCGGTGCAGATCATTTTGTACCATACCCACAATGCTGAGACGTATCTGCCATCGGATGGCGTCAGCAAGCGCGCCGGTGAAAATGCCGGCGTCAGTACGGCAGCCGATGTGTTTCAGCAGGCGCTGGAGCAAAAATACGGCCTGCGTACGCTGCACAGCAAGGTGCTCCATGATTATCCGGATTGGAATCGTTCTTATATCAATTCGCTGGCCACTGTCAAAACGCTTTTGGCAGCCAATCCTGACGTGCGGGCAGTATTTGACGTGCACAGAGACGCGGGCTTTACCTCCAAAGATCCGACGACCGTCATGCTCAACGGACAGGCCGCGGCTAAGATCATGATCGTTGTCGGCGCCAATCATGAGCATTGGAAAGAAAATCTGGCTTTTGCGCAGGCGCTGGAGGATAAAAGCAATGCGCTCTATCCCGGTCTTGTGCGCTCCATCCGGATCGTACAGGCCAACCGCTACAATCAGCAGGCTCACCCCCATTCCTTAATTTTGGAAATCGGTTCAGACTTGAATACGCAGGAGGAAGCCAATTATGCTTTAGAATGTTTTGCACAAGTGGTGGCGGAGGTCTTGCAGGACGAGGAGACGACTTGAACAGTTATAGGACAGATGCGGGGAATAACGGCATAAAATATTGCTGCTCTATAACACAAAACGGGCAAGCAGCTGGGCTCAGACAGGGCGTTTTGCCTGCTAAATGCAGCAGAGAGGCCGAGAAGCAGGCAAAACAGCGCGAATAATGATTAGGATAAGCAAAATTACAAAAAAAACGTAAAGAATTCGTAAAAAGGATATTGTATTTTCTCAAGAACATGGTATTATATAATACATAGAAACGGCGGCGACATTATTATAATACAGATGAAAATGATGATGCAGCGGCCAAAGAAACTTACCAATAAAACTGGTGGAGGGATTCAAAGTGAAAAAATTTAAAAAAGCAATGGCATTAGGATTGGTATTTGCAATGTGTGCAACGATTGCAGCAGGCTGCGGAAATGACAACAAACAACAGCAGCAGCCGCAAGCCGACGGCGCTGACAAACAACAGCAGCAAGCTGGAGATGAGATCTTTATCGGTGGTCTGTCCCCACTGACCGGTGACTTGGCTGTTTATGGTACAGCAAACACCAAAGGCGCAGAGATGGCCTTCAAAGAGATCAATGCAGCAGGCGGCATCAATGGCGCTCAGATCAAATTTAAGACAGAAGACGAAAAAGGCGATGCGACAGAAGCCGTCAACGCCTATACAAAATTATTGGATGCTGGTGTTGTAGCGATCCTGGGTGATGTGACCAGCGCTCCCTGCGCAGCCGTGGCAGATGCTTCCAAAGATGACAACATGCCCTGCATCACTGCTACTGGTACAGCAGCAGACATCACCACCTATGGTGACAACTACTTCCGCGTCTGCTTCACTGACCCCTTACAGGGCAAGACCATGGCGACCTTTGCCGCAGACAATCTGGAAGCAAAAACAGCCGCTATCCTTTACAACGTCAGCAGCGACTATTCTGATGGCTTGAAGACCGCTTTCGTTAAACAAGCTAAAGAAAAAGGCCTGACCATCGTCGCTGAGGAAAGCTATGCTGACCAGGATAAAGACTTCAAAGCGCAGCTGACCACCATCGCTGGTCAGAAACCAGACGTATTGTTCATCCCTGACTACTACAGCAAAGTATCCCTGATCGCTAACCAGGCTAAAGCAGTCGGCTGTGAAGCTGTTCTCTTGGGTGCAGATGGTTGGGACGGCGTCATGGAGACCTTGGATGCTTCCGCAACAGACGTTGTTGAAGGTGCTTACTTCTGCAACCACTACTCTGCAGAGGATGAGAATCCTGTCGTTCAAAACTTCATCAAGAACTACAAAGAAGCTTACAATGAAACACCAAATGCCTTTGCTGCTTTAGGTTATGACGCTGCTTACATCTTGGCAGAAGCTATTGAAAAAGCGGGTTCCACCGACAGCCAGGCGATCAACGATGCTTTAGCCGCTACCGAGCATGAAGGCGTTACTGGTAAGATCAGCTTCGACGCCAACGGCGACCCTGTCAAATCCTTGACCATCATCAAGATCGTTGATGGCAAATACACCTTCGATTCTACTGTTTTAGCTGAGTAATGAACAACATGTGATAAAAAAGAATTGGGGCAGAGTTTGGCTACTCTGCCCTGTTCTATTGGATCCTCTACTTATAAGCGATAGGAAGTGAAGAAATGGATTTTATACAACAGCTTATCAATGGCTTGCAGCTGGGCAGTATTTATGCTTTGGTCGCACTAGGGTATACAATGGTTTATGGTATCATCAAATTGATCAACTTTGCCCATGGTGAATTTATCATGGTTGGCGCCTACATAGCCTTAACGACAGTTCCTTTTTTGGTTCAAGTGGGTCTGCCGATTTGGACCAGCGCCTTTACAGCGATCATCTTTTGTGCGGTACTGGGCGTCGTCACTGAGCGCGTCGCTTATCGCCCGCTGCGTAATTCTCCACGCTTGACCTCGCTGATCACGGCGATCGGCATCAGCTTTTTCCTGCAAAATGCGTTCATGCTCATCTTTTCTCCTAATCCCAAACCATTTCCGAAGATCATCAGTGTCGGCAATGTGAGTCTGGGATCGGTCCAGATCAGTATGAGTGCGCTGTTGACCATCGTGATCTCCATCGTCATCATGCTGGCTTTGCAGGCTTTTATCCAGAAAAACAAAATGGGCAAAGCCATGCGCGCTGTCTCAGAAGATTACGCGGCTTCTCAACTCATGGGCATCAATATCAACCACACCATCTCTTTCACCTTTGCAGTGGGTTCCGGCTTAGCAG
>CABVBB010000183.1 GCA_902496505.1 uncultured Peptococcaceae bacterium | reverse complement strand
ATCAGAATGATCGCTAAAACATAAAAGGGAGTGCTCCTAGGGGGCAGATCATCCAAGAAAATCATCCTTTGTCATAAGATGGCTATAGTATAGCATATCCAGCCGATATTTGGAAAGATATATCTCCGTCAAATAACGGCAGGAACGGGCTGTCCAACAGGCTTTGACCTGTTTGAGAAGCGGTGAGATATGGCAATAGCTTCCATCAATAAAGTTGCGTTGCATTTGCCGCGTTTCATAGTATAATAAAAGAAAAAGAGGCAAATTGGAGGTTTGCAAATGAGAACACAAGAATCAGGAGAAGACTATTTGGAGACTATCTTGACCCTGCAGAAACGTCAGGGATATGTGCGTTCTATCGACATCGCCAACGAATTGGAATATACCAAACCCAGCATCAGCCGGGCGATGAAGATCTTGCGGGAAAATGATCTGATCGCCATGGATGAAAATAAAATGATCACCCTGACCGAGTTGGGCAAGCAAAAAGCCAATGAAATATATGAACGGCATAAGACTATTGCCCGTTTTTTGAGCGATGTGCTGGGCGTCAGCGCAGATGTAGCGGAAAACGATGCCTGCCGTATCGAGCATGTCATCAGTGAAGAGACGATGGAGAAAATGAGCAAGCTGTTGGCGGAAAAAGAGCAGACAGTGAGATAGATCGGGCGGTGCACCAGCGGTGGTGCGCCGTTTTTGGCATTTGAGAAAAAATTTTGGCTAAGCTATTGGACTAAGGCTCTCAGATATAGTATGATAAAAGAAAAAAGCCTGCGAATGTTAGACGCAGGGATAGAGGGGCGTATATCTGATGCAGTATATTACAGAAGAACTTTATAAAAAAATGCAGATGTTTCAGCTGCCTATGGATGATGATGTATCTCTGGGCGACTTGGAAGAATGGGGCATCGATCTGGACGATTTTTTCCTCCAGGAGCTTTTGGCGCGGGACGAGTGGTACGTCAAATACACGCCCAAGCGGCTCAAAGAGCTGTTGTTCGATGCTTCCGGTGAAGTGATCTTTACCGGCTTGACAGAGGAGATCATCCAACTGGTCAGAGCGTTTCGCGATCAAGTGGAAGAGGAATGGGCAGAGGCCATGGCCTGGATCGATGCGTCCAGAGCGCAGGCGTCGTTGACCGCCTCAGAGGATATGCAGCATTTTCTGTCCATCGACTTTCAGGACGGCGAGATCCGTTTGGTGGACGGATTGGATACAGATGAAGTGAGCATGGAGGTCTTAGTGGGCTGGGACAGCTCAGAACTGGTCATGCTGACGTTTAAAGGCGTTCACGAAAGCTGGATGGGCCGCATGCATCCTGATGATGCTAACTGGTGGCTCTATGATGAATTATCGGTGAACGAGAAAGGCCGCTATGTGCTGCACGTTTTGTTCGGCAATGCCGATTATGTAGGACAGCTGCAATTGGTGTTCGAAGATATCGAGGTGAGCCGCCTGCAGTTGGATTAAAGCCTGTATGGGATGGCCGTGTAAAGATCAAAGAGCGGCAAAGGCCGCAAGCGTTGAGGGATCTCCTGCAAACGCTTGCGGCCTTTTTTATGCCTGTTCGGAGAGTATCTCCGGCGGATAATTTTCTTCGCTGTAGACGGTTATGCCGTTTTGGCGGAGCAGCTCAGCAGTGATGCCCATACCAGGGATGCGGGTATGACTGAAGGTGCCGTCGTAGATCTGGCTGCTGCCGCAGGAGGGGCTGCGCTCCTTGAGAATGGCAGTGGTGATGTGGTACTTTTGCGCAAGGGCTAGTGCATGCTCAGCACCAGCTTGGTAAGCTTGGGTGCGGTCTTGGCCGTTTTGATCGATGACGCGGCCTGCTTGACGTTCGCAAGGTGTGCGGGGAATAGGAAGTCCGCCGTCGACCTCGGGACAGATCGATAACGCCAAGCCTTGCTCGACCAAGCGTGCTAATGCTGTGGCCGGCCGCGCTTGGCCATCGTAGCGGCAGGCTTGGCCGCAGAGACAGGCGCTGATGAGATAGCGGTACGTGCTCAATGGACAGCCTCCTTCTTAGAAATATTGATGATGTAGCGCATGCGCTGATCATAACGATGGAACATCAAGAGCGCTATGCAGGCGATGAGACTCTGCGCAAAGGGCATAGCCAGCCATACGCCGTCCAGATGCCAGATGAGCGGCAGGCTCATCAAAAAAAGCGGGGAAAGCAGCAGAGGGTCGCCGTAGATGAGGACAGTGGAATAGCGGGTCTTGTTGATGGCGCAGAAAAATTCCGAGCCCAGCTTGACGATCCCCATGAAGGGGAAGGCAAAGCTGGCGATCCAGAGACTGCGGGCAAAGATGAGCGAAGCCGTGCTGGACAGACCGAAAAGCTGAGCGATCAATGTCTGGGCGGGGATAGCGGCTAAGAAAAGCAGCACGCTGAGCGCCAGGATGACCTTGAGTGCCTTGTGCCGGACATTGAGCAGCGTGGGGAAAGCTTTGGCCCCGTTGGCATAGCTGATGATCGGCTGGATGCCTTGGCCGACGCCGGCCATCAGCGAATTGGCAGAATAGGTCAAATAGGAGAGTACCGAATAAGCAGCGACAGCAGGATTGCCGCCATAGCGGATGCACTGCCAGTTGCAGAACATGATGACTACAGAGGGGGCCAGACTGGAACCGAAGGGCGATAATCCGATGCGGACGATGGAGCCCAGCGTCTTCTTGTCGGCTTTGAAATCGGCCTTGGTCGGCCGCAGTTGTTTGTCCGTCACCAAAATGATCAGAGAGAAGACCGCGACCACGCCTTGACCAATGATGGTCGCCAGCGCCGCGCCGCCCAACTGCCACTCAAAGACCATGATGAAGAGCCAGTCCAGCACGATATTGGTGGCAAAGCCGGAGATCATCATGACCATGGCCTGCACGGTGCGGCCGGTATTGCGCAGGATCGGCGTCAAGCCTACGCCGAAGATCTGCAGGGCGGTGCCATAGACGATGATCTGGATATAATCGACACATAACTTTAGGACATGTCCCTCTGCGCCGAAGAAACGCATGATCTGCGCCGCGATCAGAGAAAAAAGCAGCGTGAAGACGACGGAGACGATGGCCAAAAGCAGCAGTGCACCGCCTTTGGCCTGATTGGCCGCTTGTGTACGGCCCTCACCATTGCGGATGGACATGAGCACTGAGCCGCCCACGCCCAAGCCCGTCCCTGTGGCCAAGATCAGTGCAGTCAAGGGCCAGGCCAGATTGATGGCGGCCAGTCCATCGTCGCCCACCGCATTACCGATAAAAAAACCATCAACGATACCATAAAAGCCGCCCAGCAGCATGGTCAGCATACTGGGCAGAACGTATTTCCAAAATTGTTTTTCGCTTGGCTGTATTTGTGCCATATCGATCACCTCGTCATAGACTATAAACCATGAAGCAGCTACAAGGTCAAGAGGCAAACGCTAAAAATAAAACAAAATTATACCGGCGCATACAGCGTGTAATAATCCATAAGCTGGCCATTTTCAGTAGAGGAGCAGAGATAAGCGCAGTAAAGCGGCGCGCTGAGCTGCTCGTGCTGTGCCAGCACATGGGCATAGAGCGAGCTGGCGGCTTCTTCCAGCGTATCTTGACCGCTGGCTGAGCTGACGATGGTTTGCCAGCAGCGGGGAAAGGAGAGCTTTGTCAAGTCGTGCATAGCAGACGCCAGACCAAGCTCTGCTGCTAAAGCGCAGTCCATGATCATCAGCCATTGATCTGTGCGCTGCCAGTGGTCAGCACACAGTACTAACGGCTCCAAAAATTGACTGAGCTCCAAATGTTCCTGCGAGAGAATGGAGAATCTTTGCAGCGTATCGCCGGCTGGCTGATTTTCTAAGAGGATATAGGCAGGCGGCAAGGCTTGGCAGACGAAGCGGCCTAAAAGCTTAGGGATCTGCTGCCAGGAGCGGCGGACGGTCTCCAGCTTTTTGAGCGTCAGCGTCTCAAGGGCGATCTTTTGTTCCAGCGCCTCTTGTTGCTCAGCTAAAAGCTGGGTGATGGCCGTAAGATCATCTGTTGTCAGCAAATGACGGATATCGTCCAATCCCAGATCCAGCCGCCGGTAAAAAATGATATCCAAAAGGCGGTACAGATCGTTTTGGGAATAAGAGCGATAGCCATTGTGCGGCGATTTTTCCGGCTGCAGCAGACCGCGCTTTTCATAAAAGCGCAGCGTTTCCGGTGAGATACCCAAGAGAGCGGAGATCTCGCCGATCTTGTATTGGAAGGACATCTTGATCCAGCCTTTCTGTCGAAGATGGTATCAGTATACAACAAATTCGCGGTTTGCGGAAAAAATATTGGCAAAATCGCCGCACTTTGGTTGACGGCGGCGCTTGTGCCCGTTATAATAAGACCCATATGAAATAAAAGCTATGACAGGGAACCAGTAAGCCATAATGACATCTTTTGCAGAGAGCTGCCGGATGGTGCGAGACAGCAGATGCGATGTGCCCAACTCCTCCCTGAGCTGTACAAATGAAGCGAGTGTGGTAGTTTGTACCGGCTGACTGCCGTTAAACGGTCTGGAGTGAGCGCCTGGCGCTAACTTGGGTGGTAACGCGAGACAACCTCTCGTCCCAATGGGATGAGGGGTTTTTATAATGTTTTGCAGCCTGCCTGCTGACAGACTGCAGCAAGATTTTCGCAAGATTAATTGAAAAGGAGATTGGTTATGGAAGAGCGGTATGAGTTTTCAAAGATCGAACAAAAGTGGCAGGATAAATGGGAAGAAGAGGAGCTCTACAAGGTCGATGATACAAGCGACCGCCCTAAATATTATTGCTTAGAAATGTTTCCCTATCCTTCGGGCAATCTGCACATGGGTCATGTGCGCAACTATTCTATCGGTGATGTGGTCGCACGCTTCAAGACCATGCATGGCTATAATGTGCTCCATCCGATGGGTTGGGATTCCTTTGGCCTGCCGGCAGAAAATGCTGCTATCAAGCATGGCGTGCTGCCCTCCAAATGGACCAAAGAAAATATTGCCAACATGAAGCGGCAGTTTAAAGCATTGGGCTTGAGTTTTGACTGGGACAGAGAAGTCACCACCTGCCTGCCGGATTATTACAAATGGACGCAGTGGCTGTTTTTGCAGCTGTACAAAAATGGCCTGGCTTATAAAAAGAATGCTTCGGTCAACTGGTGCCCAGGCTGCCAGACAGTGCTCGCCAATGAGCAGGTCGTAGAAGGCGCCTGCGAGCGCTGCGACAGCATCGTGGAAAAGAAAGCGCTGGAGCAGTGGTTCTTCAAGATCACCGATTATGCAGATCGTCTGCTGGATGATCTGGATAAACTGCCAGGCTGGCCGAATAAGGTCAAGATCATGCAGGAAAACTGGATCGGCCGCAGTGAAGGCGCTTTGATCCGTTTTACCGTTAAAGAGACTGGCGAACCCATCGAGGTCTTCACCACCCGTCCAGATACTGTTTTTGGCGTGAGCTACATGGTTTTGGCGCCAGAACATCCGCTGGTCGCCAAAGTCATCAGCGGTACCGAAT
>CABVBB010000182.1 GCA_902496505.1 uncultured Peptococcaceae bacterium | reverse complement strand
AGTATGACGCAGAAACTGGTCAGTATATCGACTATCGTGTCGTTGAATGGACAGCAGACGCGCAGAAGGAAAGCGTTATCTATGATGGTTATGAATATGCCGTCAGTTATGGTGAAGTGACCCGTGATGAAAACGGCGATTTGGCCGCTGATATCACCAATACCTTCAAGGATTACAAATATCAGATCAACCAGCATTATACAGTGATCACCAATGGGGTTCGCGGTGAGGAAGTCAAGGTTTCTGGTGAGCCGGTCATCGGTAAAGCAGGCGAGACGATCACGGTGACACCAGAGCAGATAGAAGCTTGGAAGATGTATGATGGCAAAGAGTTTGGCTTTGTGAAGAACAGCGGCAATACCAGCGTAACATTGGAAAAAGCCGGTGAACTCTATACCATCGATCTCTATTACGAACGGACAGAGTCCTCGACGACTCCTCCGACTCCGCCGACACCAGGCGGTGGCGGCGGTGAGGATCCGTATTATCCACCAGACGATCCGTATTATCCACCGAGCAATATTCCGGATAATAAGACGCCGCTGGCTCCTGTGCCTCCGGTAGTGATCCCGGAAACGGAAGTGCCTCTGGCTCCGGCTCCAGCTCCTGAAGAAGTGGTCATTCCAGCTGAAGCTGTTCCGCTGAGTGACAATCCGAAGACTGGCGCTGAGAAGCAGCAGGCGGCTCAGGCAGGTCTGGCAGCGCTCTTGATGATGGCAGTGGCTATGCTGATCCATGATCTGAAGCGCAAACCGGAATAAATGATGAGCATCTTCCGCGCCGCTCAAGCGGTGCGGGACATATAAGCAGTACCAGCGGTGCCGACCTCAAGGGGTCGGTGCCGCATACATATTTTTAGCGGAGGGGTAGGGCCGCGGGTATGGGCAGCAGGCAAACTAGACAAAAGAGGTGAGACGATAATGAGGATGGCCATAGAGAAGGTACAGGAGCAGTTTAAGCTGTTGTGGGGGCGGTGTATCGCTGGAGGTAGTGCGGAAGTATTGAGACCTTTCCTAGATGAGCAGATCGTTTTTATTGGTGATAGTGAGAAACGTATGAATCATGGCCAGGAGGCAGTGATCGATTATTTGACGGAGCTGATCGGTGAGATGAGCTTTTTGGAGGTCAAGCGGCTGCATTATGCGGCGCAGTCGTTGTCGCCGGAATGGGGCATGCTTTATGGTGTGATCGATCTGGGGGATGTGTCCATCCAATTTTCGATGTGCTGCGCGCTTTTGGAGACGAGCTGGTCGATGAAGCAGATGCATTTATCGTACAGCGTACAGGAGTGGGTAAATGGACAGGCTGAGGATCAGGGCGTGTGCGAGCTTTTGCAGGCGGCAGCGCGGGCGAGGCGAGAGGAGCTGGAAAGACGGCAGGAGGCCTTGTGGGACAGTGAGGCCAGTTATAAGTTCGTATTGGAAAAGACCAGCGATCTGATCTTTGACGTGGACATGGTGAGTCAGGAGGTCCATATCGATCGGGAAAAGATGATGCGGCTTTTTGGCGTGACCTTGTCGGAGAAACCGGATATTCGAGAAATTTATGATAAGATGGTATCAGCGATCCTGCCTGCGGATCGGGAATGCTTTGTGGAGAAGTTCGGCATCGAGGGTGATGCGCTGATCGCTTTGCTGCAGGTGGATTATCTGGAGCAGGAGTTCCGCATCGTGCATCAGGAGAAGGGCTATCTGTGGCTCAAGATCACCATGACGCCGATCCGGCGAAACGGCACAGAGGTGCGGCGCTTGGTGGCCAATATCAAAAACATCGATGAGGAGAAGCGCCAGGAGTTGGAGATCCGCAGACGGTCGGAGCGTGATCCGCTGACGGATCTGAGCAACCGCGGCTATACGGAGAGCGGTGTGAATGCCTATCTGGAGCAGCAGCAAGGCGTGGGCGCATTGCTCATGGTGGATGTGGACAATTTCAAATTGGTCAATGATAATCTGGGCCATCAGGCGGGCGATCAGGTGCTGCAGGAGCTGGGGCAATTGCTGCGGACGCTTTTTCGCAGCAGTGATATCGTGGGGCGCATTGGCGGCGATGAATTCGTGGCCTTTATGAAGGATACGACGGATCGGCATTTGGCGGAGCGCAAGGCGCAGACGATCAATGCGGCGTTTCGCAAGTCCTTTGCCGCGGCGGAGGGTGTCTTTGGCATCTCGGCCAGTGTGGGGATCGCTATGGTGCGGGAGTCGGACAAGTATTTTGAGGAGCTGCTGCGCCGGGCGGATCGGGCGCTGTATTATCAGAAGAACGTTGGCAAGAATGGTTACGCCTTTTATGAGGATTGGGAAATGGAGCATGCCGAAGGAAGTGAGGTGGCAGCGACATGCTGAAAAGCATAGCGACGGATCTGGCGATGATCAAAAAAGAGCTGGCAGAACCAGGTCGGGTCTGCGGCGCGTATTATCAGGATTATGGTGCGTTTCGGGAGATATACCGTTTTGTGGCGCGAGGGCTGAGCCGCAGCGGCCAGATGGTATATATCCTGCTGTGTACGTTGACAGACGCGCAGGGCGAGATACCGGAGCAGAACATTTTGCAGCCGGCGATGGCGGTGCTGCGAGAGGTGATCATGTATTCTCTGCGGCGGGGCGATCTATTTGCCCAGTATAGTGCGGCACAATACATCATCATGCTGCCGGCAACGGCGTTTGAAGACAGCGCCATCGTGATCGATCGGATCGTGCGGAAATTTGAAAACCAAGCGCATCCCTGCAGCGTGGTACTGCATTGTCTCAGGGAGCCGATGGATCCGGTAGAATAGAGAGCAAAAAAAGCGCTGCGGACAGCGCTCTTTTTTTGGTTCGTATAAATGGTAAGAAAATCATAAAAAGCCGCCTATTCCGAGGGGAATGGGCGGCTTTTTGGCGCGGTCAGGGGTTGCATCTTTTGCAGGGGACGTAGCCGGCGTTTTCGGCTTCTTCAGCACTGTCGAATTCGACGCGGTTGGACGCTTTGATCTGCTTGGCGGAGGAACAGCTGGCGTAGTGGAATTTCTTCGTGTTGGCACTGCCCACATAGGCGGCGGTTATTTTGGCAGCAGCTGGTTCGGGAGCAGGGGCAGCCTGCTGCACGGGAGCGGCTGCGGGAGGCTGAGGGGATTCCGCTGGAGCAGCGGGCGGATCAATAGGCGCTGCGGCTGGCTGAACGGAGGCGGGGGCTGCTGGCGTGTCGGACGCCTGGCCGGCTGGCTCAGATGGCAATGCTGCGGCAGGCTCGTCCGCATCTGGGGCAGGCAGAGCGCTGCTGGGCTGGGTCGATGATTCGCTGAGGGCGGAGGCGGGCTCGGCAGCTGGGTCGGCTGAGGGTTCGTCGAGAGCAGAGCTGGGCTCTGAAGAGCGTGCGTTGGAGGGGGTGCGGTCGTCGTCAGTGGTCTGAGCGGTATCGGCAATGGCTGGCGGTTCGGCAGGGGTAGAGGGGGTCGACGGTGTCGTAGCAATGCCGCCGGCCATAGAGATAACGAAAACAGCCAGGGCGATGAGCAGCCGTTTTTTGGGCTGGGAGCGGTCGGTTTTTTTGACCACCTTGAGCAGGAATTTGATCAAGTAGATCGGGATGGCGATCATGGACGCCAGACAAAGGAGCATAAAAAGAGTATTCATCGTGAGCACGACCTTTCTGAACAATTTGATATAGGTCGATCATACCACAGAAGGGTCATCTGTCAAGGATGAGCTCTGCTTAAAGGATGCCCCGCGCGGCAAAGAAAAAAAGGCGGGCTCCGCAGTCATGCGGGGCTCGCCTAGGGCAGGATCATTCAGGGGCGGGTCAGCGGGTAAAGAAAGCGTCGTTGTCCCAGTAGTAAGCGAGGGCTTCCAAGAGCAGCTCGTCGGTGCAGTTGGGAATCTGCTCGCGGGCGTTGGTGACGATCGACTGCACGATCTGGAGACTGATGGCGCAGTAGAGCTGGCGCTCTGCGGCGGGACGGGGAAGTTCGTCGTTGTCATCCTCGACATCGTCAGGGTCCCAGATGAGACATTCGGTGTCCAGGGTCCATTCTTTCTCGGGCAGATAAAGGCTGTCGGACCAGTTAAAAGCCTCTGGCCGGGTCAAAACATCTTTGAGGGTGATCATCTTTATGTCAGTCATAAGAACGCCTCCTGCTTGAATCTAAACAGTGATAGGGACAAAAAAACGGCTCCCGTTATGGGGAAGCCGCGCTTTTATGATGGAGATAGAGGGACTCGAACCCACGGCCTCTTGCATGTGAGGCTGTTCTGATGTTTTTGCACCAATAGAAAATAGGTGTAATTGGCAGATGTTAAATCCAGTCATATCAAGGCTTCACGGCATTTCGAACAAACAACGATATTCTTGCCGCGGTTTTGAAACCATGGTAAGAATATAGTATCACTTCGCCATTTGCGATAGATGTTCCTCTATTTTGGGGGCGGTTTCTTGCTCGGAGTCATCGATCAAATGTGCATAGATATCCAAAATCGTTGGCGATTTGGCCTGCCCGATGCGATGCGGTATGGCTTTCGGATCGGTGGCTGCTCGTTGACATTGTGTCTTTTATGATATGATCGGCTGTTGTAGATTTGTTGATAGCGATAACACCAGGACAACTTGCTTAGAGTCGGCGAGTATATAAAAGAGCTATCCAATACTGCTTCCGACAACGCAGTCCATACTTTGGATGGATTTAACGCGGCCTCACAGCAACGTAGCTCTTTTAATGCATCTCATATAGCAGATAGCGGCCAGAATGACAAGAGAGGATCGGATGAGCAGCGGACGAAGCTGTTGGGCGAGGATGGTCAAAAAAGACGGTATCAGATCAGGGACAGCAATGGGCCGATAAAACAGTCCTATGTAAAGGCTGATTGTCAAGTGAAAGGAGTAAATCAATGAAAAATCCGCCAGAATCAGGACGTATACCTGATGGCGGCTAATGGCGATGTGTTGGCTGTTACGGCAAGTTGGCGGTAACCTCTATCCTGAATAGTTGGAATGAGGATATTAGTGATAAGCATAAAGCCAGAGGAAAGCAACGGTTATATTAAGGAAATATACAATATTGGACGTTTAAAGAAAAGAAAAACACTGTGTCGACAGGTGGCTCTTCCGCCAGGGAAGGCGGCGCTCGTGCTTCAATTCTTCCTGTGGGAAGATTTGAGAACACAGAAGACATCAGTGCTTTTGAGTCCAGTATAGCACCCGACTAGCCGTTAAGCAACAGCCTATTCGATAGTCTTGCGCCTGAGCAGCGGGCGTAGTTAGCGGCTGAGAGCCACATTGACAAATTAGCAGTTATCTCTGAACCAAGCAGCTGGAACGAAGATGTTCATAATAAGCATCAACAGCGTGGAATGAGGGAGCAAGGTTGGAACTATCGCAGAGCATACTTTGAAGATGCGGATGCACGTTATTATGAGGTGACTTTGTCTGTTTCGCGTAATGGGGATATAAGCGAAGCATACAATGTGGGGCGTCTGCAACAAAGAAAAAACACCGCATCATCCCGCGGCTCTTCCGTCCGAGAGGACGGCGCTCGCACTGCCA
>CABVBB010000181.1 GCA_902496505.1 uncultured Peptococcaceae bacterium | reverse complement strand
TCGGTGTCGATGGTATGGATCCTAAATTGACCCGCAAATACCTCGACGAAGGAAAAATGCCTAATGTCCGTTATCTCTTGGAGCATGGTGCAGCCCGCCACGATCTGGTCATGCTGGGCGGTCATCCGCCTATCACCCCGCCTATGTGGACCACCTTGGCCTGCGGCTGCTATTCCAACGTTCACGGCATCACCGATTTTTACCGCATGGACAAGGAGATCGGCTACGATTACAACAATTACAATCTCAATTCCCAAAACTGCAAAGCCGAACCTTTATGGAATGTTTTTGCAGAGGCTGGCAAAAAAACGCTCGTTTTTACGTGGCCAGGTTCTTCTTGGCCTCCAACTTCCAGCAGTCCTTTTCTCCATGTCGTAGACGGCACGACACCTGAAATGGTCAACGCCGGCATTGCACAGGTAGAACCTGAATTCATTCTGGCGGCCAATGTCAAAACGCCTGAACTAGTCTTTGAGCCTTCTATTGGTATGGATGCCAACATTCCTTGTGTCATCACAGACCTGGAGGTCTCGCTCGAGGACAAATTAGCCGGAGAAGCGGTCAAGGCCATCGGCGGTGTGGATCTGAGCGAAGATCTCGTCGTACGCAAACCACCTATATTAGGTATCCCGCTCTATCCCAAAGAAGTGGAGGGTGATTTGACGAATCTGCCTTTTGATGTAGTGCTCTCTCCTATCCGTGAACCGCACGGCTGGGCATCCGCACCAGAAGGGGCCCGAGAATTTGCTGTCTTGCTTTCCGGCGGTCTGATCCGCCGCCCTGCCCTCTTTTTGCCCAATGCTTCCGGCCAATATGACCATATCGCTATTTATCATCATAAAAGTGACGCTGAGCCACTCGTCACGCTAGCTGTCGGTGAGCATCAAGAAGATATCATCGATGACTGCATCAAAGACGATCAGCATTACACTGCTTCCCGTATGATGATGCTGATGGAAGCCGATCCTGATGGTAATTCCCTCAAATTATGGGTCTCTGCTGCTATGGATATCCACAATGATTTTCTCTGGCATCCCCGCTCGATCTATCAGCAGGTATGTGAAAATGTTGGTTATCCCAAACCCATGAGCCTTTTAGGCGGCAAACTGATCTTTGACTGCCTTGGTCCCTCTTGGGATATCAATGTCCAATATCAAGCTGATGTACTCAACTACTTGATCAAAGCCAATGATTATGATGTGGTCTTCTCTCAAGTCCACAATATCGATGCGGAAGGGCACATGGCTATGCAGCTGATGAAGACACGCTCCTATTCCATTTGGCCAGAAGAAAAATATCAAGCGTTTATGGAATATGTATATTGCGAGCAGACAGACCAATATGTCGGTCAATTCCTGCATTTATTAGATGAAGGCTGGACGATCCTATTGGTCTCGGATCATGCGGCTGTCACCTCTGAGCATAAGCGGCCGTTTATGCAAGGATATTTTTACGATCTCGGCTATACCATCTTAAAACGCGACGCCGATGGCCAACCGCTGAGGGAGATCGACTGGTCTCAAACCAAGGCGATCATCAACGGCAACCACAATATCTATATCAATTTGAAGGGCCGCGATCCCCAAGGCATTGTCGATCCCCAAGACAAATATGCTCTGGAAGAGGAGATCATGACCGCCCTCTATGGCCTGCGCCATCCTGAAACAGGCCAGCGTATGATTGCTGTGGCGCTGCGCAACAAAGATGCCGTCCTCTTAGGCTATGGCGGCCCGTATTGCGGTGATATCTGCTTCTGGACAGCTGAAGGCTACAATATGGATCATGGCGATTCCTTATCCACGACCTTAGGTTATGCTGATACCTCTGTCGGACCGATCTTTATCGCAGCCGGCCAAGGCATCAAGCCTGGCATCACCACAGACCGCATCATCCGTCAAGTCGATGTTGCACCCACTTTAGCCTTTTTAGGCGGCGTACGCGTACCAGCACAATGCGAAGGCGCACCTGTCTATCAAATCATGGAACGCTACTGATCGAACCGCTCCATCTGCTTATGAGCGGATGGAGCGACTTTTTTCCTAAGGAGGGAATGATCATGTCTGTAGAATCTGTTTCCCCATCATCCAAACGTGATTGGACCTATTGTCATTTTATCATCATTGCCCTATTGATGTTTGCTTTTCCCCTGCTGCCCGCAGCTGAGCCTATCACCCCCTTGGGGATGAAAATGGCCGGCATCTTCTTCGGTCTGCTCTATGGCTGGTCTTGCTGCGGTATGTTTTGGCCCAGCCTGCTGGGACTGATTGCTATGGGTTTTTCCGGCTTATATCCCACGGTGTCCAGTGCTATTGCTGCTGGCATCGGCAATGAAAACGTCATCTTCTGCATTTTGATCTTTACCGTTATCGAAGCCCTCAATGACTGCGGCTTAGTCAAGCTGCTTACTCAATACCTGCTGACCCGCCGCAGTATCCAAGGCAAAGTCTGGCGGCTGGTCGTCGCTCTTTTAGGGGTATCCTTTGCCTTAGCCGCTGTTGGTCAAGCCTTCGCTGCCATGTTTTTGGTCTGGGAAATGTGGTATGCCATCTTTGCCCAGGTAGGCTACAAGCCTGGCGACAAATTTGCCACCCTTATGATCATTGCTACTGTTCTGGTCATGTGCGGCGGCGGTATCTTAATGCCTTTTACCAATGTGCCCTTTGTTATTTTGAGCGCTTACGCCAGTATCGGCCAAGAAAGCATCAATTTTGCCCGCTACTTGATCTTTGTCATTCCCGTCATCATCTTGATGTTTGCAGAAGTCGTGCTCATTATCAAATATGTCTTTAAACCGGATATCAGCAAGCTGCAAAATGTCGATATGTCCCTATTAGTCGAAAAAACCGATTTAACTCTGACCAAACGCCAAAAATGTATTCTAGTTTACTTTTTGTCCTTGATCGTTTTGCTCTTTTTGCCAGGCATTCTGCCTAAAACTTGGCTGATCACCCAGGTGCTCGGTTCACTGGGCAATGCCGGGATCTGTTTGATCGCTATCATTGCCATGACCTTGACGCGTACCGATGGCCAAAGCATTTTTAATTTCAGCGATTTGGCACGCCGCGCCGTAAGCTGGGAGATCTTCTTTTTCCTGGCTGTCATCATGATGATCGCTGGCGCCATCAGCAATCCCGCTACCGGTATCAGTGATTTTCTCAAGATCCTTTTGCAGCCTATGCTGACGATCCAGTCACCTTATTTGTTCACGGTGATTTTTGTCGCCCTTGCCTTCACCTTGACCAACTTTATGAATAACATGGTCGTCGGCATCCTCTTTCTTCCGATCATTGTCGTTGCCAGCCAAACTCTGGCCATCAACAGCTGGGCTCTAGTAGTACTGGTGATCGCTGCAGTCAATTTTTCGATTCTTACTCCTGCTGCTGCACCTGTGGCCGGTATCCTTTTCGCCAACCAAAAATGGATCGATTACCGCCGCGACTTCAAATATATTTTCATTATCTTTCTTGCGTGGGGCATCACACTGCTGACCATCGGCGTCTTTATGGCCAACCTTGCTTTCTAAATGCCCTGGGATCCATTTCACTTTTTTGCTCACTGATCATATCAAAAAGGCCCAGCCAAGACAGGTTCAAACTGTCTCGACTGGGCTTTTTGGGGCGCTGGGCAGGTCATTCATACGCCCCAGCGGGTCTTGTAGTAGTTGGCGGTGGCGATCTGCTCGGGGCAGTCTGCAGCTAGGGTGTGCAGCCAATCTTGGTAGGCTGATCGATCGATGACACTAGGGAGGTCGTCGATCGCTTGGAGCCGCTGCCAGTAGGCGTCGTCAAACCAGGTCTGCAGATAGATCAAAAATTCCTTTTTGGTCTGCATGAGGTCGGGCTGGAAGTCGTAACTGTAGGTCTTCTGCCAAATGGGCGTGGTCTTGGTGCCTTCTCGCATGAGCTGCTGATGTCTTTGCCAGACCAGCGATTTTTTGGCATTGACAAAGTACTGCCGTTTGCCGCGAACTTCGCAGCCGATGCCGTAGAAGGTGCGTTCAAAGTTTCTTTTGATGATCACATCGTCTTCCATCTGCTGATAGATATGGGCCAGATAGTTTTGCAGCTGGGCATAATTCTGCGGGCTGACTTTTTTGGCGTTATAGGCGTACTGGACCAAGGTCGCAAAGCGCGCCAGCTCTTCTCGGTCGAAGCAGCCGATCAATTCATCCTGCCACTGCTGCAAAAGCGGGCTGGCAGTATCATTATTGACCGCTCTGGCGAATCGTTCCAGCGCTGTCAGGAATTCTTGGGGATAGTGCTGCTTCATCTTTTGAGCCATGCTGATCTTGGAGCGCAGCAGATGATCGTCCCGCTCGCCGGAGGGCACTAAGGTCCGGTTGACCCATTTTTCTGTCAGAGTGGGGCAGATACCTTCTCTCTGGCACGCTTCGACGAAGTGCCAGATCTCGTCTTCATCGCTGCTCACACGGTGCCATACCTGGCCCTTCTCCCAATAGCTCACGGCGTAGATGATGAATTCTTCTGCATAGCGGCCCAAGGCGGCCATCTTGGCCACGTCGTTGCCGCATTTGATGTCTCTTGTCGCTACCATTTTTCTCCCCCTTTTAGAGCACGCGCAGATTCCATCTGCCGTCTGGGTCTTTATGGACTGTCACCGCTGCCTGCAAGGCCTGACTCAGGCCTTGACTTTGGAGCAGCTCTTCTGTAGGGCCTTGAGCAATGATCCGGCCTTCCCGCAGAATGAGACAGTGTTGGAAGATGGGCTGGATCTCTTCAGGATAATGGGTCACGTAAATGATGGTCATTTTCTGCTGGCTGGCCAGAGCATCGATCTTTTGCAGCAGATATTCTCTGGCTAAGACGTCCAGCCCTGTTCCGGGCTCGTCGAGCACCAAGATCTCGGGCTCTGCGATGAGGGCTCGGGCAATGAGGATATTCTGCCGCTCGCCTTTGGAAAGGATGGAAAAGGGCATATCCACGCGGTCGCCGAAATGCCATTCTTTTAAGAGTGCTTTGGCCTTGAGCACATCCTCATCGGTGATGCTGCCGTTGATGCCCAGCGTGCCGCTGAGTCCGGAAAGAACGATATTGAGCGCTGATTCGCGGGTGTAGTATTTGTCGAAGAAGGAGCTGCTGACCCAGCCGATCTTTCGTCTGCTGTGGAGCAGATCAGCATTGCTGTAAGATTTGCCAAAGACGGCCACTTCGCCGGAGGTGGGCTCCTTGAACCCCGCTATGACGGAAAGCAGCGTGGTCTTACCGCTGCCATTGAGGCCAAAGACGACCCACTGTTCGCCTTTTTTGACTTCCCAATCGATATCTCGGAGCAAATAACGGCTGCCCGAGCGGACGCAAAGGCCGCGCACGGAGATGATATTATCCATCGCACTCACCTTTTTCCAGCGCCTCCAGCTCTTCATTGTTGAAAACGAGACTTTCTCCGATCAGATTGCTGTTGATCTCCAAGGGCACCTTGAAGCCGTCGGCATCCAAAAAACCCAGGTTTTTATCCTGCCAGGCTAATATATCGCAGATCTTGGCGATGGTTATTTGTTTGGTCTGACT
>CABVBB010000180.1 GCA_902496505.1 uncultured Peptococcaceae bacterium | reverse complement strand
AAATATATTTGTCATAACGACAAAAATACTAGTCATCGAAAGGAGCGTATGGCTATGCCGCTTTATAATCATTTAAAAGAACTGCGAGCCCGCGACGGTCTCAATCAGCAGGAACTGGGCAAACTGGCCGGCGTCAGCCGCCAGACCATCAGTCTCATCGAACGAGGCGATTATTCGCCCTCTGTGACGCTGGCGCTCAAGCTGGCGCAGATCTTTCAGGTCACTGTCGAAGATATTTTTATGTATACTGAGGAGGAACCATCATGAAAAAATATGCATCACTGATCAAATTTATCTTAACCACGCTTGCCGCCGCCTGTGTCGGCGCAGCAGCTTCGGTCTTATTATCCAAGCATGACCCCAAGGCCTTGGGCGAGGCCGCCTCTCATTGGCTGATCACGGCCAGCCCCGTGCTGTTGATGGCCAGCATCCTCTTCTGCCTGTTGGCAGCCTTCATCTATTACAAAAAAGCGCAGAGCCATCTTTCGCGCACTGGTCTGGATAATGACGACGATTTTGCTCAGATCGACCGTGACCTGGGCATCAGCATGACCATTCTCAATATGATCTTTGTGGTGGCCTTCTTATTCTTTGGCATTTTTGCCGCAGGCCTGGAGACCATCATGCACCAGTTTGAGCAGCGCAGCTCGTTTGCCGGACTTGTCGCCGTCACCATCATCGTTTTCCTGGTCGGTTCCTTTACCGCTATCTATTTGCAGTCCCGCTTGATCAAACTGATCAAGGTGCTCTACCCGGACAAAAAAGGCGACCTTTTAGAGCTCAGATTTGCTAAGGATTGGCTGGAAAGCTGCGATGAAGCTGAGCAGTACATCATCTACCGCGCAGCCTATAAGACTTACCGCGTCACCAATCAGTGCCTGATCTTCTTTTGGCTGATCGCTGTCTTCGGCGCGATGTTTTTTGACACCGGTCTTTTGCCCATCATCCTCATCACTACGCTCTGGGGTATTAGCAATATCGTTTACTGCACACAGTCCGCCAAGCTCACCAAAATCAGCTGATCTGGCACAAAAAAGCCTGTCTGACCGCTTTGAAGCGGCTAGACAGGCTTTTTTCAACGCATGGGCGTATAATCGATCTCCGCAGTTTCCTCTGTAGCTTCCAGCTTGAAAATGACCGGCCGCAGACCGTCATTGCAGCTCACGATCGCCACGCCCGGCGTCTTGATCCAGTCGCCGTAGTAAAAAAGCGTCTTATCCGCGCCATGTGCCAGTGCAAAGACGTATTGATAGATGGCTTTCCACGCCTCGTCGCAAAGTCCGTCCGGCTTGGCGTAGTCCGCATAAAACACTTGTCCGGCTCTAAGCATAGGACAGGCGCCCAGCCCCTCCACGCCGTATTCTCGGGCTAATGCTTCATCCAGAGTGGTCTTTAAGACTGTGATCTTCACTTTGTTCATGACATTTCTACCGCATCGCGGGCTGTCTGGCTTTAATTCAAACGTCTCCGCTTTGGTGTCGATCGGTTGGAGCATCGTAAATACAGTGGACGCCCTCATGCTTTTGCAGACCGCCCAGACATTTTTGGTTGCAGCGCACACAGCGGCGGACAGCGTTTGCCCGTCCCTCTGCTAATTTCCGCGGCCAGTCAGGATCAGCCAGCAGCTGACGGCTCATAGCGACGCAGTCGATACGTCCGCTGGCCAGCTGAGCCTCCACAAAATCCGGATCGGTCAGGCCGCCCACACCGCAGATGGGCAGTGTCGTATAGCGCCGCACCTGATCGCCATACGGCAGAAAGCAGCCCTCCTGGGCAAAGGCTGGATGATTTTTAGGCGGAATGGTATCGGTCAGCTGACCGTGATCTGCCAGCGTGACATGGAAGCTGGTGACGCCCGCCGCTTCCAAAAGGGGCACGAAGACTTCTAGTTCCGCCAGCAGCACGCCGGCATTGCCATAATGCGGCTCCTCCTGCCGCACGGCCAGCTTATAATCGATGGGCATATCAGGCACTGCCTGGTGCACCGCAGTCACGGCTTCGACGGCAAAACGGGCTCTGTTGATGGCGCTGCCGCCGTATTCATCCGTCCGCTGGTTGAAGATCGCTGATGAAAAACTGCCGCACATCCGATCCCCGTGCACCTGGATCATATCAAAGCCCGCTCCCTTGGCTAATGCCGCCGCTTCGCCAAAGGACGCGGTGATCGCCCGCACTTTTCGGGCGGGCATGTCTGTGACCAGCTTGCCCACCTGCGCATTGAGCAGCGGCCGTAAGTCCGCCATGGTGATCTTTTTGGTCAGCACGCCCGGCACATATTTGACCATGGCCTTCCAATTGCTGTCCGACTGATGCAGCTGCGCGCAGACCAGGCACCCTTCCGCGTGCAGACGCTGGCACAACTGCTGATACTGGGCGAAACCTTTGCGGCTGTGCAGCGACAGTGCGCCATGTCTGCCTACAGGCACGTCGCCCAAAATGATCATCGCACAGCCGCCGGAAGCAATGCGCTGCAATTTATCTGCCAGCGCCTCGCCGCGCAGCCCCAGCGTCGTCGGCGCAAAGATCACCCGATTTTTTAACGTTACCCCGCCTAAAGTGAGCGGGGATAGGATCGTATCATACATCAGCATTCCCTCCCTTTCTCCTCAACCACTTTACCTAACAAGGCCAAAAGCTGCGCCCGTTCCGCTTCTTGCAGACCGCCCAGCATGGCCTGATCCCATTTGGCAAAAAGCACATGGCTCAGCGCAAAAGCCGCCTCTCCCTGCTCCGTCAGCCTAAGCACATGCGCCCGCCGATCCTCTGCTTTTGGCGACTGTACCAAAAATCCGCCCGCTTCCAGCTTAGCCAGTGTCCGTATCGTATGCCCCATATCCATGCGCAGCGCCTGCGCCAAAACCTTGGGCGTACAGCCCGGATGCCTGCCCACATACAAAATGAAATACAG
This sequence comes from uncultured Peptococcaceae bacterium, assembly GCA_902496505.1. Classification (GTDB taxonomy): domain Bacteria; phylum Bacillota; class Peptococcia; order Peptococcales; family Peptococcaceae; genus CABVBB01. Next base: position 2,641 of record CABVBB010000180.1, on the reverse strand, counting down.
CTGCCCCGGCGACAAGCCAACTGCTGACAGCTCTCCAGCGCAGTACTGACTGAAATCCTTGCGCAGCACCGTCACATAATAAGCTAAAGAATCCATACGGTCACCTCCATTGCTTGATCAGGTCAAGTATGCGCTTGATAGATGACTTTGTCAAGTAATATCTGCGCCCGCCATAGGCAAAAATATATCCTTGCCCTATACTGTAAGAGTGCCTACCAGCCACAAAGGAGGCGGCGTAATGGACGTTTTGGCTAAATTGCGGCTGCTTTTGGAAGAACGCGGCTGGAGCGAGTATAAGCTGGCTCGTCAGTGTGGTCTGAGTGATTCGACCATCGCCAATATTTTCCGGCGCAATACTCTGCCGACTATTGCCACATTAGAACGGATCTGCGCAGGCTTTGGCATCACGCTGGCGCAATTTTTTGCAGAAGGGGAACTGGTGGAAATGACACCGGAACTGCAGGCGCTTTTTGAAGCGTGGCAGCCGCTGACCCCCGAGCAGAAGGCGGCTGTCTTGGCCGTAGCCCGCGCTTATCACCAATCATAATATAAAAAACGGACTGTCCCCGGGAGGCTTCTCCCAACGGGCAGTCCGTTTTCGTATGGCTTTTAGTAGATGATGTTGGCCCAGAGCAGACCGACGGTCATGGTGAAGAGGAAGAGCAAAATGACGGTGATGCTGCAGTATTTATAGAGGTCGCTGGTCTTGCACCATTTCTTATTGGCGAACATGATGGCGGCATTAGGGCAGGCGCCCCACCACTGACGACGAATTTTTTCTATCCGAGGTGCGTACCGCAGCCAAAACCTGAGTCGCCTGGCAAGTCTCAACCTTTAACCCAGCAAGCGTGCTATCAGGAGGATCTCAAGCGCCAAGCCTATCTGCTCTACCACTATCAGGCCAAAGAAGATTTCCTCATGCCAGCCTGCTCAAACTCCTCTCCGGTTACAGCCCAAAAGACAGCCTGTTGCCGTCACACAAAAAATCCCCCGCAGCAGCCCCACAGACTGTCTTGCGGGGGATCATCTGCATTTAATGGGTTTAAGCTGCTATAAAACCGATCAAATGCCAATACGGCAGCAGTATAGCAAACATAAAGATGATATTAACCAAAAATTTCATACTCATCAGCTGAACGAAATGCTTGAGTTCCATAACGCCAAAAGAGAATGCGACTAGATACATCACATATTCGTAAGGCAAGAAAACTTGATCTAATGCCTGGAGCAAAAATAACAACAGTGCATTTGTATTGATCCCTAACTGCATGCAGATCTCGCAAAGCGGAAGCGTAAAAGCTGCAGCGATCGCGATAGGCGTCATCAAGAAGTTCAGCAAAACACAAAGAATATAAATGAAAAAGAAAACAAAAGTTACACTTTTACCAGTCAGCAGCGGCAGGGCTAAATCGCTGAATATCTTGCCTAAGCCCAAGGATGCTCCTACTGTACCAATAGACATACAAGCTACCACAAAAATGGGCATACTAAAATTGGTCTTCTCAAGATCATGCTCCTCTGCGATGCCAATGCCTGGCAAATAGAGCAGCAATGGAATAACCGCAAAGCCCCACATAGCAGAAATACCATGAATATCCGTGGTCATAATAAAGCCCAACAGCAAAAGACAAACAATGATCGCTTTGATCTCTGCAACAGACAATTTGCCTAGGGACTGGTATTCTTGTTTAAAATACGCTTTGCCGCTGATCGCTTCCTTGGGACGGCAGAGTTTCGTTATCAAAAACAAGACGAGAACAAAGGCAAAAAAGCAAGGCCATTGCTTTGTAAAGAAATCCAGCCAAGCAAAATGCGGCGTACCAATAGCTGCGGAAGCAAACGAACCATAGAGATAAAATATAGGGGTGAACAAGAACCATCCGGGCAGCATACAGCTAAATGCCGCTCCCATCATGATCCCCGCTGACGCTTTAGATTTACCCAAGTTTAAGACATTGATGATACCGAACGCAACAGCACACATAGGTATAAAGGCTTGTCCCGGAATGATAAACCAGAGCAAAAGCCCCGCTAGACCTAATCCCCAAATAATACCGCTGTAGGTTGCCCCTGTAACAATGATACATTTAAAGGCTATCCGCTTCAAAAGACCACTTTTGCCAACCATATCCGCCAGCATCAGCCCACCCAGAACCATCCAAGGCGGCTCCTGTGCCCAAGAAGAAAATACAACAGCTGCAGGCGCTACTTTGAGCAGTGTATAGGCAAAAGGCAGCAGCAATGCGACTAAGGTTTGATTAAAATTTTCAAAAGCAAACGCCAGAATAGCCCATAGGGTCAATGCCAAATAGAGACGTATTGGTGCTGTCAATATCTCCCCAGTAGGCAGACACAAAACCAAAAGCGGCAGCCCTAGCGTAAAAACCATTTTAACAAATGCATTTCTGGACGGATGCCATGCTAATTTTTGACTCATCACTCTTCCCTCTCTTTCTACGATAATCCATCAGCAGCAGGCCTACTAGCCCGCTGCTGACTTCCCCCAATGTTAGCAGTCTAATATCTGATGAACAACGGAGCCCTCTGATTGGTGCGGCATTCTCGTACCCACGAGTGCCGCTATCGTTGGCGCTACATCGACTTGACGGATGACCCGATCTGTATAACCTTGTTTGATGCC
>CABVBB010000179.1 GCA_902496505.1 uncultured Peptococcaceae bacterium | reverse complement strand
TATTTTCCCACATCGTTATTATACGTCGAAGTCTCACCAGTTCGGTTATACCAAGGCCTACAGCCATCTCGCGGGAAAAATGCAGTTCTTCCAATGAAAAAAGGGAGATTTGATGTTTTTTCCCACGGATTTCCCACCAAAAATTTAAATACGATAAAATACAAAAAAACACGATCAACGAAGTTTCGTTGATCGTGTTTGGTGCGGAAGTTTTTCTTTCGCTGCAAAGCCTGTTTCTGACTGGCTTTGCGGTCATATTCATTTGTAGCTGTTTGTCGTTTGGCTTATTTGAAATATCTGCCCAGAAGACCCTGGAATGCTTTGCCATGGCGTGCTTCGTCTTTTGCCATTTCATGGACAGTGTCATGGATAGCGTCTAAGTTCAGCTGTTTTGCTTTGGTAGCCAGGTCTTTTTTGCCCTGGGTAGCACCGTGCTCAGCAGCAACTCTAGCTTCTAAGTTTGCTTTGGTGTCTGCAACTAATACTTCGCCTAAGAGTTCAGCGAATTTAGCAGCATGCTCTGCTTCTTCCCAAGCAGCTTTTTCATAGTAGAGACCAACTTCTGGATAACCTTCACGATGAGCCTGACGAGCCATAGCCAGATACATACCAACTTCAGTGCATTCGCCCATGAAGTTTGCTCTCAAACCTTCGATGATCTCAGGATCAACATCTTTAGCAACGCCGATTCTGTGTTCGTCAGCGAATACTAAGTCGCCGGACTGCTCCTGGAATTTGTCAGCAGGTGCATGGCAGATAGGGCATTCACTTGGTACAGCGCCTTCAGCTACATAACCACAAACAGTGCAAACGAATTTTTTCATAATTGATCTCCTCCAAAAATGTAATTTAGATTTTTATTATTGTTTTCAGGTTGTCGGTTGTCTGTCCAACCGGTTCTGTCTTATTTATACCCCCGCTATTTTTGCTTTAAACATAAAATCTAAAAAAATTTTTCACAAGGCTCTTTTTTCTGCGGCGCTCTTTCTTCTCACGGACTGCTCTTTTGTGGTATACTGATGATAATCGATTTTATCACGCTTAAAGGAGGCCTGGAGATGTCTTTATTGATCACGTTATTTGCCGCACTCGTTATCGGCTATTTTATCTGGCGTTTCTTCACCAGCAAATGGCAGGAAGTCTTTATCACACAGGACGTGGAGCAATTCATGATGGTATCGGAAGCGCTGCAAAATGCTGGCATCCGGTTCAAATCCACTACTGGCGGTCAGGAATTCAACGGCCGCAAGAGTGCAAAGGCCAGCAATCTGCCTAGTATTTCGTACAGCATTTTGGTGGCTGAGGAAAAGGCGCATCTGGCACAGCAAAAAATCAATGAGGTCACTTTTTGATTTTTCATTTCAGCGCATGAAAAATTTTCATATTTTCTGCGCTTTCTGCACATCCTTTTGATATAATGATGTTATTCGCAAGACAAAGGAGATTGGATCATGACGCAAAATACCACTTGGGACCTCACAGTGATGTACCAGGACGCTGCTCACTGGCGTGAGGATCTGGAGGCGGCTAAAGCTTTGGCCGCAGATCTGGTCGCTATGCAGGGCCAGATCACCGATTCCGCTGAACATTTATTACAGGCATTGCAGTTGAATGACGCCATGGGCGAAAAGATCAGTGCGCTTTTCGTCTATGCCAAGATGCTCTTCGACCAGAATATGGCGGATAAAGCATCAAAGGATATTTATGAGACGGCTGACAGCGCCTATACTTTGATCGCTGAACAGCTGGCGTTTTTTGAGCCGGAATTGCTCCAGCTGACGCCAGAGATATTTGCCCAGTATCAAGAGCAGGTGCCTGGCCTTCAGCTGTATGCTTTCTTGATGAGTAATCTGTTTGAGCAAAAGGCGCACATCTTCGATCAGCAGATCGAAGAGATCTTGAGTAAAATGGGCGCTTTGGGCAATTCGTTTGAAAAGATCTATGATGATCTGACGGTCAATGATATCGACTATCCAGAGATCACTGCGCCGGATGGTCAAGAGATCACTGTGGACAACAACAATTACGCCTTGGCCCTGAGCGATCCGGACCGTGCCTTCCGCGCGAAGTATTTCAATACGCTCTTGGGCATCTATGGCAAGCATATCAACACCATCACTTCTGCTTACTATGGCTCGGTGAAAAATGATGCCTTCGTCGCCAAAAGCCGCAAATATTCATCGGCTCGCGCAATGGCGCTCAGCGGCAATCATGTCGGTGAGGAGGTCTATGACAACCTGATCGCTACCGTGCGTGAGCATACTGCGCCTTTGCAGGAGTATGTGGCACTGCGCAAGCAGGTGCTGGGACTGGATGATATCTGCTTCTATGATCTCTTCGTGCCTTTGGTGGAGGGCGTCGACCGCCGCTATACGTATGAGGAAGCGCAGGAATTGGTCTTAAAGGCGACCTCTGTGCTGGGCGAAGATTACACAGCTGTGCTCAAGGAAGCCTTCGATAATCGCTGGATCGACGTTTATCCAGCCAAAAACAAGGCCACTGGTGCGTATGCTATCGATGCCTATGGCTATCATCCCTATTCGCTGCTCAATTTCACCGGCACGCTCAATGACGTCTTCACCATTGCCCACGAATTGGGGCATGTGATGCACAGCTACTACAGCAATGCCAATCAGCCGTATGTCTATGCGGATTACTGCATTTTCACCGCAGAGGTGGCTTCGACAGTCAATGAGCAGCTGTTGTTCGATTATCTGTATAAAAACAGCACGTCCGAACAGGAGAAAGCGCTGCTTCTGTGCAATCAGCTGGATAATATCCGCTCTACGCTGTACCGCCAGACGCTGTTCGCTGATTTTGAAAACGAAACGCACAAGATGGTGGAAAAAGGCCTGCCGCTGCTGCCGGATACGCTCTGCCAAATGTACAAGGGCCTTTATGAGATCTACCACGGCCAGGATTTCGTCATTGATGATACGCTGAGCTATGAATGGGCACGCATCCCCCATTTCTACCGTGCATTCTACGTTTATCAATATGCTACCGGCATCTCTGCCGCTGTCAGCATCGCTAAAGGCATCTTAAGTGGTGATGAAGCCGCTGTACGCAATTACCGCACTTTCTTGACCAAGGGCGGCTCGGATTATCCCATCGAGCTTTTAAAGATCGCCGGCGTGGATATGGCAAGACCTCAGCCTATCATCGATACGCTGAACGATTTTCAAACCATGCTTGATGAGCTCAAGCCGCTGCTAATCAAATAATTTTGGCGCATCAAAAAACACCGTTCTCGGGAGATGAGAACGGTGTTTTTTAGTTAGTGATGCTCTTGTTTGAGCTGGACTTTTTCGATCCAGCCTTTTTGGTAACGCAGGGAAATGTAGCCGCCTACCGAGATCACGAAGGCGCCCAGACAATCGACCATGAGGTCTTTCATCGTGTCGCCCAGTGCGGCGTGTCCGACCAGCTGAGCGCCGTTTTCTAGGGCAAATTTCTGCATGTTCATATTGAAGAGGCCATCCGCCGTATATTCGTAGATCTCCCAGAACACGCCCAAGGTCACGGCAAAGCAAAAGGTAAAGATCGCGACGAAAAGCGGGCTCATGATCATGGGGATGCGTTCAGTCTTATTGAGCAGGGTAATGACCGAAAAGCCCAGCGCCGCCAGCATTGCCCCGCTAAACGTATGCAGCACCGTATCCCAATGGGGCACATGATAGTAAAAGCTGCGTACTTCCCCCAGATAGATCGCACAGTAGAGAAAAATGGTATAGAATATGATCATGCGCGAGGGGATCTGGATCTTGACGCGATGGGTCAATAAGCCTGGCAGCAGCATGGCGCAGACACCCAGGATACATTGCAGGAGCATCAGCGCATAGTCGCTCTTGACCCGTTCAAAAGGCGCGTGCGGCTCGGCTGTACTGGGGGCATTATGGATCGCAAAAAGCACATAAACGATGGCTAAGAGCAGCGAGACCATCACAAAGGCGCTGATGATGCGCTGCCAATTCCGCTTCTTTTTCATAACTTGCTCCTTTAAAAAATAAGCCTCACCAAATGGTAAGGCTTCACGATCAGCAAAATTTATTCGACTGGCGTCTCTTCATCGATCTGCTGCAGCTGCTGCAAGGATCTTTGGATCTCCTCGCGGCCGTCCTGCACCACATCATAGTAGATGGTCAGCTGTTTTTCGATCTTTTCCATGATATCGTTGGCATACATGAATGCGCCTTCGGTGAGCTCATGGGCCGTCTGCTGAGCGCTCATGATGATGTCCTCAGCTTTTTGGCGGGCAATGCGGACGATCTCGGTCTGCTCGGCCATTTTTTCTGCCTCAGCTCGTGCTTCCAGCAGAATGCGGTCATACTCGGCCTTGGCCGTGTCCATAATGCGCTGCTCCTCTTTTTTGACCCACTGAGCGTCACGGATCTCATCAGGCAGGGCTGCGCGGATCTGATCGATGTAGCGATAGACCGCTTCCTGCTCCACCATGACCTTGTCGCTTTGCAGCAAAGGTTTTTTGGCGTTGGTGATGACACCCTCCAGCTCATCCAGCATATCTAAAATATTCACAGTTACTCCTCCTCAGTCTCTTCATGATATTGCAAAAATGAAATCTTGGTATCTCCATAAAGGCGTTCTTTATAAATACAGAATAAACTATTTTCCAGCGTAAGGGAAGTATTTTTTGCGCTTTCGCAGAGAATTATTCCGCCAGGCGCTAATAATCCGCCCTCAGCGATCAGCGCCAGTATTTTTTCATAAAGCCCCGCTTGATAAGGCGGATCGATATAGATCACGTCAAATTGCTGTCCTTTCTTGGCCAGCGCTTTGAGCGCCTGTGAAACGTCCTGCCCAAGCACCCGGACGGCGTGCTCCTCTTGACAGGCTTTGATATTGTCACGGATCACTTTCAGCGCGTCGGGATCTTTTTCGATAATGACGGCTTCTTTTGCCCCTCTGCTCACAGCCTCCAAGGTAATACTGGCTGTGCCGCCGAACACATCCAAAAAACGCGCGTCCCATAAACGGCCGTCTATCGCGCTGAACACGGCTTCCTTCACCCGATCAGCTGTCGGTCTGGTCTTCATGCCCGCGACTGCCTTGAGCTTGCGGCCGCGGTGCTTGCCTGCTATTATTCGCATCCCATCACCTGCACCTTGTGCGTTTTGACACGCACGTTGTTTATTGTGGCTCTAGTATATCATAAAAGCGTCAGCTGGTCACCCTCAGCCGCAAAAGTTCTTGAATCTTGCTGGCATAATTTATCTAGTATGAGCCAAATGCCAGCGGCTTATACTATAGTTGCACCAAAAAATCAAAAACTCTCACGCTTCCCAGTCAGGGCTCTGATCTGGTCAAGGCTGACACCACACACAACGGGCGTTTCGTGCCGTTGCTGCATCGGTTAGCCGCGGCCTGCTCAGGGCCCTGATGCTATGTAAAAATATCGTTTAAAGCGCGCCTGCTTCGGTCATACTGGTAAAAAGCAACAAATGAATCCATACAAAGGAGTTTTTTGACAATGACCAGATGGAAAGAACGGGCACAGCTTTTAAATACGCTGGGCATCCAATTCGACCTGGCGCTGGAGGCGCACGATCTGCTGCGCGGCGC
>CABVBB010000178.1 GCA_902496505.1 uncultured Peptococcaceae bacterium | reverse complement strand
CCCTTTTTCTATGATAAAAGCGCTGCTTTGCTGAAGGAGCACTCCGATGAGACGTATGCCATGCTGTGTATCGATATCGAGCGGTTTAAATTGGTCAATGAGCTGTATGGCACCCAGGAGGGCGACAATCTGCTGCATTATTTGGGCGGCAAATTGAGCAGCTTACTGAGGAAAAAGGGCGTATGCGGGCGGATCACCTCTGATGTATTTGCGGTCTGCCTGCCTTATGATGGTGACGATCTGCAAAGGATCGCCAAGGAGCTTTTGGTTTGCTTGAAGGCTTATCCTATCAATATGGAGCTGACGCTGGCTATGGGGGTCTATCGGATCATGGATGTCCAGCTGCCGATAAGCAGCATGTGCGACCGAGCGATTTTGGCGCTCAATACGGTCAAGGGCAATTATCAGCAGCATTTGGCCTTTTACGATGATCATATGCGGGAAGATCTGCTCCTGGAGCAACAGATTTTGAATAATATGGAGATCGCTCTGCAAAAAGGGGAGTTCGTGGTCTATTATCAGCCCAAATGTGAGATGGAGACGGGCCGCATTATCGGTGCAGAAGCACTGGTGCGCTGGAATTCTCCAGAGAGAGGGCTGGTCAATCCCAAGGAATTTGTCGAGCTGTTTGAGCGCAATGGTTTTATTTTGGAAATGGATATGTATGTTTGGGAGCAGGTCTGTCAGGACATAAGCAGGTGGCGCCTTAAAGGTGAGCCTTTGATGCCCATATCTGTCAACGTCTCGCAGGTGCATCTGTATGATCACCGCTTTACGGTCAAGCTGCAGGCTTTGGTGGAAAAATATCAGATCCCACCGGCTCTTTTGGAATTAGAGATCACCGAAAGCGCCTGTGCACAAAATGTACAGCAGCTGCAGAGGGTCATCGAGGTGCTCAGAGAGCAGGGGTTTACGATCTTGATGGATGATTTCGGCAGTGGGTATTCGTCGCTTAATATTTTGCAGGCGATCAATGTGGACATCTTGAAGATGGATATGCAGTTTTTAGCAGGCGGACAAAAAGGCGGCAATATTGTGGAAGCAGTCGTGCGTATGGCCAAATGGCTGAATCTTGAGGTCATCGCCGAGGGCGTACAGACACGGGAACAGGTGGAATTTTTGTTGGGGGTCGGCTGTAAATATGCCCAAGGATACTATTATTATGAGCCAATGAGCCAAAGCGATTTTGAAAAGCTGCTATTGGATAAGACTCAGCTCAAGATGCTGGAAAAGCATCGCGGACTAAGCATTGTCCATTTTGATGAATTGCTCCACGTGGATGGTTTTACGGAACGGATATTAAGTGAGCTTCTGCGTAATATGATCATCTGCGAATACGCCAAGGATAATCTGGATCTTTTGCGGGCCACAGAGGGGTATTACAAGCTTTTGGGCTGTGATAAGGGCAGCAGTGATCAGCCCTGTCGGCATTTGCAGCAGTGGATATTGCCAGAGGATTGGCAGCAGGTGCAAATGGCGCTCGGCCAAGCTATCGAGCACATGGATCAAGGGGCGGATGTGGTTTTCCGTCAGATGCGTTCTGACGGCGGGATACAATGGATGTATGCACATGTTGCTTTTTTGGCAGAAAGCGGCGGCAGACGGATGTTTTGTGCCCTATTAGGTGATATCACCAGCTACGTCGAAGCAAATATCATGCCAGGAAAGGGAGAAGGGTATGGAGTTGGAAAAGATGGCCAGGACATGGCTGAATAAGCTGCATGCTGAGCTGTGGGAGCAGCAGGACATAGAAGCCGTGCTGTCTTTGATGTCACCTGATTTGAAGTGGCGCACGACTATAGAAAAGCAATGGCTGGGGCGGATGGAATTTGCTCAGGATGTCAAGCGCTATTTGCAGATGGGCTCAGATAAAGCGGGGATCTTAAAAGAGGTATCAGTCATGCCGACTGGAGAAGATACCTGTCTCATTTCTCTGCGGATCGTCCTTATGGAAAACGTCTGGCCAGAAGAGCGGCAGATCCTCTTTGTCTGCCGCCTGGAGGACGAGCAGCTTTTGGGCGAACGCCTCCAGGTAGCAGGCTGCTCAGCTGTAGCTGGGCAGCAGGTGATGCAGCTGATGGAGCGTGTTCCGGGAGGACTGGTGCAGTGCCTTGATAATGATGAGCTGACGATCCTAGAAGTAAATCAGGGCTTTTTGGAGATGACTGGCTATACCCGTGAGGAGATCGAGCAGCAGTTCCACGACAGCTTTTGGGAGATGCTGGAACCGGCCGACCGTGAACCCTCCTGGGAGGAGGTGCAGCGGCAGCTGCAAAACAGCTCGACTAAGGAGATCGAATATCGTTTGATCCGCAAGGACGGCGAGCGCATCTGGGTCCTGGATAAAGGGCAGTTGGTCGTAGACGAGCAGGGCACAGCCTCTTTTTACTGCATCTTAGTGGATGTGACCCGAGCTAAGAAGGCGGAAGAAGAGCTGCGGCTAAGCCTGGAGCTGCACAAGATCATTATGGATCAGACGAATGATATTTTGATCGAGTGGGATCTTTTGCAAGATACGCTGACTTTTTCGGACAACTGGGACAAATTGTTTGCTTATCAGCCGATCCGTCAGCAGATAGGAGAACATTTAGCCCAGACGCATATCTGGCCGCCTGATCAGCCTAAGCTAAAGGAGCTTCTGCAAAGTATCTCAGCAGGCGTACCCTATGTAGAATGTGAGCTGCGCATCCAAAAACAGGCTGAGCAATATATCTGGTGCCGCATTCGGGGAACGACGCAGTTCGACCATATCGGCAGACCAATCAGGGCGGTAGGCGTTATCATCGATATCGACGATGAAAAACGGCAGTCACAGCTATTATTGGAGCGGGCTCAAAGGGATACGCTGACCCGCTTATATAATAAAGGTGCAGCCCAAGCGCTCATTGACAAAAGACTGCAAAATGAGCCGTTTTTGCACCAAGCTTTTTATATCATTGATTTGGACAATTTCAAGCAGGTCAATGATCGGTATGGGCATCTATTCGGCGACGCTTATTTGATCGAAGCGGCCAAGGTCATTAAGCAGATCTTTGGCGAAGATGCGATCGTGGGTCGTATCGGCGGTGACGAATTCGCTGCCTTTATCTCGCATTTGGACGGTCAGGAGACAGAAAAACGAGCTCAGCAGCTGCTCCAGGCGTTATCGGATATGCAGCTGTCTGGTATCGAAGCGGCGGTATCCTGCAGCATTGGCATAGCGGAAGCGCCGCGGCACGGCAGCGATTTTAAGACGCTTTATCATAAAGCGGATTGTGCGCTTTATCAGGCCAAGCGGCAGGGCAAGAACTGCTTTGTCCTGTATGATGAAGCCAGCGGTCAGGAGATCTACACTGATTTTTCGCAGGGATTGATCAGTGCCATCAATGAATATATCGATTCGGATGAAAACGAGCGGCATGCCAACCAAGAGCTGCTGCAAGGCATCTTCCAGGTGATCTACCAAACAGAGGCGGTCGATGCAGCTATCATGCAGATGCTGGAACTGATCGGCAAGAAATATCAAGTCAGCCGGGTCTACATTTTTGAAAATGTCGAGGACAGTGACCACTGCCGCAATACCTTTGAATGGTGCGCGCCAGGGATCGATCCGAAAAAGGAGCATTGGCAAAACCTCTCTACTACCCGTCAGGAAAATGAACGCCGCTACGAATGGTTTGACGAGAACGGCATTTTCTATTGTTCTGATGGAAGGGAGCTGGATGGCCGCTATCCTTTGGCTGAAACGGGCGCGGCTATTCCCTCCATCTTGCAGTGTGCCATCAAAGATCATGGGCAGATCATCGGCTTCATTGGTCTGGATGATCATCTGGTCAAGCGATTTTGGACAAAGGAGCAGATCGCAACTTTGCATTTTGCAGCAGAGGTGATCAGCATATTTCTGCTCAAAAATCGGACGCAGGATAAAATGCAGCGTTCCCAAAGACTGCTGCAAAAAATTCTCGATCATTTGACCATATCTCTTTGCGTCATTGATCCAGACAGTCGAGAGGTCGTCTTTGTCAATCAGCACCTCAAGGAGCAAAAGCCTGCCTATCATACTGGTGAGTGTTGCTATGAGCTGCTGGGTGCTGGCAAAACGCCTTGCCAAAATTGTCGAGCAGAGCGTTTGCTGGCATCCAATAAAAAGACAGAAGTCTTTTATTCTGCTGAAAATAAGGCCTGGCTGGAAATGTCAGCCGCCGTTATTACTTGCCAGGATCACACCTTTTGGCTGCTGTCTTTTATCAATGTCAGCCAGTATTATCCTCAATAAGAAGGATTCCCCAGCGGATAGGTGCTGTAAGACGCATCTGCTGGGGATTTTTTGGTATGAGATCACTTGTTGGGGGGATGGAGTGAGTCGACAGGCTTTTGATTTTAGCGTATAATGTGAGCAAGATCTGACCAGAAGGAGGAACGTACTATGGAGGCTTGGATCTACCATTTTCCCATTGGGGAGATCATGATCGTCGAAGAGGACAGCGCGATCACAGAGATCAGTTTTGCTCAAGAGCTGCCAGAAGGTGCCGAGCGGAGGGAAACGCCGTTGATCAAGCGCTGTCAAGAAGAGCTAGAGGAATATTTTGCTGGCAGACGTTTGTCGTTCGATCTGCCGCTGGCGCCTAAAGGAACAGCCTTTCAGCAAAGCGTCTGGCGCGCTTTAGAGACGATCCCTTATGGCGAGGTACGCAGCTACGGTGATATTGCCCGGCAAATAGGGAATCCTAAAGCCTGTCGGGCTATCGGCGGAGCGAATAACCGCAATCCCATCGCTATCGTCATTCCCTGCCATCGAGTGATCGGTGCAGATGGCCGCTTGGTTGGCTACGGCGGCGGACTGGACAAAAAAGAAATGCTGCTGTCACTGGAGCGGCAAGTAATGGAGGCAAAAACATGTTAACCATAGGCTGTCATTTATCAGCATCAAAAGGCTTTCTGGCTATGGGCAAGGATGCCCTTAAAATTGGTGCTAATACCTTTCAGTTTTTTACACGCAATCCCCGGGGCAGCAAGGCTAAGGCCATCGATCCTGAGGATATCGCCAATTATTTGGAGCTGGCCCAGGCACATCACTTTCAAGTGCTCTTGGCGCATGCGCCCTATACGCTCAACGCCTGTTCAGCTGATGAGAAAGTGCGGGAATTTGCCCGCATGACCATGGCAGATGATCTGGAACGTATGGCTTATTTGCCGGGCAATATGTACAATTTTCACCCGGGCAGCCATGTTGGACAAGGCACAGAGCAGGGCATCCGTCAGATCGCAGGACTGCTCAATGACCTACTACAGCCCGAGCAGCAAACGACGGTACTTTTGGAGACCATGAGCGGCAAGGGCACGGAGATCGGCCGCAATTTTGAAGAACTGCGGGAGATCATCGATCGAGTGGAATGCCAGGATCAGATCGGAGTCTGTCTGGATACCTGCCATGTTCATGACGGCGGCTATGACATCGTTCATGATTTGGACGGCGTTTTGATAGAGTTTGACTGCATCATTGGTTTGGAGCGGCTCAAAGCTATCCATCTCAATGACAGCATGAATCCCCAAGGCAGCCACAAGGACCGTCATGCCAAGATCGGTGAGGGCGAGATCGGTTTGGA
>CABVBB010000177.1 GCA_902496505.1 uncultured Peptococcaceae bacterium | reverse complement strand
CCGTATCATCCCGCAGGCTGCTGTTGATCTCCAGCACAAAGACCATCACGCCAATGATCAGCAGCACCACCAAGATCAGGCTCTCGATCATGCGAAGCCGTCTGCCTGTCTTGCTATGCGCATGCGGCTCGTTGTCCGCTTTATTTTCATTGGATCGCTGCATCGGTTTTCACCTCGCATCACATGTTTTTCTTCCGAAACGTCAACTATCTCTAAAAATTATATCACAAGCGTCATATTATGCAATATTTTCTGTAAAAAATTCCAAAGAAATTGTAACTTTTTCCCCAATCGCTCTGCCGATCGGCCAAGTTTCACCTGCCAGCGTTTAGGGTATACCTACCCTAACTAAAAAAAGGAGTGACGACTCATGACGATCAAAGACGAAACCACTGCTATGGTCCGTACCCTATCCACCCTCTCCCCTGCCGAATACGCCCGCTTCCTCACCGAGACTATAAAGCGCTTCCAGGCCATCTTGGCTGACCACACCCGCGGCCCTTTAGACGACCCCGAGCATCCCGAGGCGCCCGTCGATCCATCAGTCGATCCGCGCAATATTTATCTCACTGTCCTCCTGCTGGACAAAGACACCCTGCTGGCTCATTTAGACGGCAAATTCGCCCAATTCATCAACAGCAAATGGTTCATGGCTATGGACGTCTTCGTCAAGCTCCTGCCGCTTGAGGCCCCCGCCCAAGAGCTGCGGGAAGCGCTTGGCGCTATTTCCCTGACGCAGATGCTTGCCGGAGATACTCTTTTCCCCGCCACTTATGCAGACGATGCCGCACTGCTCGCCCGTACGCTCACCGACATGGCGCAGAGTCCCGAACGCAAACTGGTCTATCTGACCCAGTTCGCTCAGACGCTTGGCTGACACTTTTTTAAAAATCTCTTACGTTTGCGCCCAGCTGCTGGCATTTCCGTCAAATAAGGTTATAATAATAGTCAGAACGTGAAAGAAGGGATCTGTCATGGGTCTATCGGCTAAAGAAAAACATTATTTTGACGAGCTGACCAACCGCCTGCTGCGGCTTCCGCAATTCGATCAAATGGCGCAGTACACTCAGCACGGCCGCACTTCCTGCCTGGCGCATTCCATTGCAGTCGCTCATCTGAGCTATTGGCTGTGCCGCAGACTGCATCTCAAGATCAGTTACAAAGGGCTTATCCGCGGCGCGCTGCTGCACGATTTTTTTCTCTATGACTGGCACGACAAAGACCCCAGCCACCGCTGGCATGGTTTCCATCATCCCAAGCGGGCTTTGACCAATGCGGACGAGCTCTTTGCGCTCAGCCGCATGGAACGTCAGATCATCATCAGCCACATGTGGCCGCTGACGCTCCGTTCCCTGCCCACCTGTCGGGCGGCGGTCATCGTCTGCCTGGCGGATAAATGCTGTTCCTTGGCAGAGACGCTGCACCTCGCCGAACATCTGCCCTTTTACCGTCATTATGACGAACTGTACCGATCTTATCAAAAGGAGTCTGTTTCATGCCAAGCTTAGAAGATATCCGCGAACGTTTTGCTGGTGACCGCTACGCGGCCCACTCCGGCATCATCATTGAAGAAGCCCGCGAAGGCTACGCCCGCTGTTCCATGGTCATCCAGCCTTACCATTTGAATGCCCTGGATAGCGTCCAAGGCGGCGCGCTCTTTACCCTAGGCGATTTCGCCTTTGCCGTGGCCTCCTGCTGCGGCGAGCAAAAAGCCGTCTCCCTCTCCAACCAAATTTCCTACATGAAGCCTGCCAAAGGCAAGCAGGTCATCGCCGAAGCCAAAGTCCTTTCCTCCGGCCGCCGCGCCTGCTTCTACGATGTGCGCATCACCGACGAACTGGGCACGCCCGTCGCGGTCATGACCGTCAATGGTTTCATCGTCGAATAAACATCTGCAACAAAAAGAGCGTATCCAGGAACAGACATGACTCATGTCCTCCTGGATACGCTCTTTTCGTTATTCCTATAAACACCCTGACTACAGCGAAAATATTGCGTTAAACGCCGTTTCACTGGCGTCAGCATTGATCACCTCGAGCTATTATTCCTCTTCTTCCACAAATGCACACTGCTGATCGATCAGCATTTGCAGATAATCATCAAAGCTTGCGGCCAGCACATAGATCTCATCAGGATCGTGCAGCGTGCAGACGATCTGTCCTTTTGTCCCTTGAGCAGATGGGGAGAAATCGATAAAAAGCTGGGAGGTGCCGCCATTATTCATACAGTCGGAGAAATGGAGCCAATCAAGCTCGTCGGCGCGGTCGATGATCTGAGCATCGATCAGGACATCTTCTGGATCGAATACCCTGTTGATGTAGTCGGCATAGTAGGCGCTCACCTTGTGACTTTCTGCCATCTCTCGGGCAGACAAAAGGTAGTAGGGATAGTGATAGTCGTCGAGATCCGAGCCCAAAAAGTACAGGCACACTTTTTCACCAGCATATTCTTTAAAATACGTCCCATCCGCATACTCTAGCAGTGCGAGCAGGCTGGGCGGCACATCGGGAAATCGTGCCTGCAGATCTTTGAAATCCTCTGCGCTTGCGCCTTGTCTGATCTGCTCAAAGTGTCTCCACTGCTCGCTGTGACCCGATCTTTTGTAGGCCTTTTGCAGGCAGTCGAGATAATTTTCAGCGATCGTCATTAAGCGGCACTCCTTTCTGTTCACTCGACTCCTTGGTTATTCTGCTGCTTCTTTTCTCTGGCGGGCAGCTTCGCGGCGGGCGATGGCGGCTTCGTCGTCATGCACCTTGAAGAAGGCGATGACCAGCGCGATCAAAGCCAGGACTGTCGCAAAGGCAAAGGAAGCGTTCATGCCGTCGAGCATCCCTTGGACAACGCCCTCGGAGGGGGTGCGGGCGGCAGTGGTCATCGTCATGACGGTGACCATGATGGCGGTCCCGATCGAGCCGGCCACCTGACGGGCCGTGTTATTGACGGCATTGCCGTGGGCGACGACGCTGTTGTCCAGTGCGTTGATGCCCCAGGTATTGATGGGCATATTGATCATAGACATCCCAAAGGTGCGCACGCAGAAGACCGCACACAGCGCGAAGATGCTCCAATCCATACTCAGGAAGCAGAAACTGCCAGTGGTCACGGTCATGATCGTCAGTCCTACCAGCGAAAGCGTGCGCGGGCCGAATTTGTCGAACAGCGTGCCGCTGATGGGGCTCATGATGCCCATGACGATGGCGCCCGGCATCATGATCAAACCGCTGGTCATTGCAGAATAGTGCATGACATCCTGCAAATAGATGGGAAAGATCACTGTACCCGCAATGATGGCCGCATTGACGATCATCGCCAAGATGGTGGCATAGGAAAAAATACTGGACTCCAGCACCCGCAGATTGAGCAGCGGCTGATCGATGGTCAGCTGGCGGCGGATATAGATGACCAGCACTACCGAACCGACGATGAGCGGCACGATAGTGAGCGGACTGAGCCAGCCGTAGCTGCCGGCTGCACTGAAGCCGTAGAGCAAGCCGCCGAAGGCCAAGGTGGAATAGATGACAGAGAGCATGTCCAGCTTGGGTCTGGTGACTTCGCCGATATTGCGCAGGAAGCAGAAGCCAAAGGCAATGACAGCCAGCGCTAAAGGCGCAATAGCCAAAAAGATCACATGCCAGCCCCAATTATCCACGACCCAACCGGAGATCGTTGGCCCGATGGCCGGTGCAAAAGCGACGACGATACCGACAAGGCCCATGGCCATGCCGCGCTTTTCTTTGGGGAACAGCAGCATCATGACGACAGATCCCAGAGGCATCTGAACGCCCGCACCGATAGCCTGCAGCACTCGGGCAAAAAGCAGTATTTCAAAACTGGGCGCAACGCCGGCGACGATCGTGCCCGCCGTAAAAATGAGCATAGAGCTGATAAAAAGCGCCCGCGTGGTAAAGCGGTCGATCAAATACGCTGTCACCGGGACCATGATGCCATTGACCAGCATAAAGGCTGTGGTCAGCCATTGTCCCTCACTGGCAGTAATGCCATAATCATGCATGATGCTGGGCAGCGCCGGAGAGAGCACTGTCTGGTTCAGGATCGTGATAAAACCGCCGGAAATAATGATCGCCACAGCGAAAATATCTCTGGGCGAGATCCAGCTTTTTGTTGAAGATTTCATAACTCTTCCTCCTCGCTCGCCCCCATAGGGGCATAGAATGATGTCTTTGTCCCTATTGTACTCTGCTCTTTTATGAATGGCAATATAAATGTTGCGAATACAACTAATTTTTTGGTGCCCATAACCAAAAGTGCAGCAAGCATCCGGAATCATAGGTTTTCCGGTGCCTGCTGCACTTTTTTGGTGTTTTTAACGTTCTGTTTTTTGGGCGGCAGCTCGGATCTCTGCCGCCACTTCCAGCGGAATGGGCTGCGGCTCAAAGGATGGTCGGCCCAAATGATAGCCTTGCAGATAATCGATGCCCATTTCAATGAGCAGCGTCATATCGTCTTTGTTTTCCACGCCTTCGGCAATCGTCTTGACCTCGGTGCCGCTGAAATAACTGATCAAATTGCGGACGATGTTTTGCTTCACACTGTCATTAGCAATGCCGGTGATCAAGGCCATGTCGATCTTGACATAGGCTGGGCGCAGCTTCAGCAAAATAACGTCGTTGTTGTAGCCTGCACCGAAATCATCCAGAGCCATTTCTGCACCCCAGCGGTCGATGGTATCCTGCTTGTAGCGGGTACAGTCTTCGTCGGTCTGCTCGTTTTCGATGACCTCCAGCACGACCTGCGACAGATAGGGGCCGTAGGTATTTTCCATGAAAGCGATCTCTTCTTCATTCAAGCTGACATTGGGAATGGAGTTGATGAAGATCTTGGCCTGACCAAACGCGTCAAGCTGACGCACATAGCCTTCCATGGCCCATTTGAAGGTCAGCCGCTCGATATCAGGCAGTTTGGCCAGATAGCGGGCCAAGCGCAGGATATCCTGTGGTGATTTGATCGTTTCCAGCTGCGAGCGCATCAGCGCTTCATAAGCAAATATCTCGCCCGTCTGAGCAGAAACGATCGGCTGATAAGCATAACGCACCAATTCCTCGTTGATAAAGCGGTCCATATCTTCTTTGCTGCTCAGGAGGAAGGCGTCGCGGTCGTAGCTTTCCCGCTCGAATTGGCGGATGCTGCCTTTGCGGTCGCGCTTGGCTTGATACATGGCGAAGTCAGCATACTTGACCAGCAGATCATAATTGTCCGCATCCTCTGGATACCAGGCCAAGCCTGCGGAACCGCTGAGGCGGATGATATTGCCGTTGGACATCAGCATCTCTTCATTGAGCAGCTCTTGGTGGATCTCATTGATCTGAGCGAGCATTTTCTCTCGATCGTCGATCTTGTCGATAAAAACGTAGAATTCATCGCCGCTCATCCGAGCGACCAGTCCGCCGTAACGGCTGCAGGACTGCAGGACATTGGCCGCCCGCTGGATATATTCATCGCCATAATCATGGCCGTAGGTATCATTGATATATTTGAGCCCGTCCAGATCCCACATGATAAAGACAGCTATGCCCATATTGCCTTCGGCAAAGCGGCGGCTGACCTTGGCCACAAAGGCTCGGCGGTTCAAAAGCCGCGTCAGCAGATCATAGTCGCGCTCGT